>JBJXHH010000246.1:0-14848 GCA_046160675.1 Chitinophagales bacterium | reverse complement strand
ACAAAACCGTCAAACTTGAAACTATTTGAGTTCAACAATTCATACCCTGCAATCCAGGAAGCACCAATTACATTCATGGTTTCTGACATGTTAAATACTTTACCTGTGTCTGGATCATCAATAAAATCAATATTGGAATACCAGAGATAACGATACATGAGTTCGAGTTCATTAAAGTCAGTACGAAGGGGGTTTACTTCACTGGGAAAAAGGCTTACTGCGCCTACCCGAAGGGAGGGACCCTGGTAAAGTATCTTATCTACGTTGAATAATTCGTTATACATCTGATCAGCGGGAGAGCCTTCATATTCATAAATGTAGGCTACGTTTACGTCCAGAGCCCAGTGATCACTAATCAAATATTGCCCGCCAACATTGTACTCTCCAAAAAAATAGTTAATTGGCGACAGGTAAATAAACAGTTTTTTGAGCGCTAATGGAAGCATCTAATTCTTGTTAATTGAAGTCTTTCACCTAAAATGTCAGTACTTAAATGACGAGTTTTCCGAAAATAGGCTGCATACCCCGGTGGCACTACTCTTGACAACGAATACGAATGTAAATACTTTTACGTTTACAGATAACACAGCAAAATATGAAAGATTACGGTTTTAAAGAGGGTATGATGAACCAGGTGGAGGAAGATGTTGAGTTTATGCCCATTCTTACCCTTGATGAAGATGATAACTCAGTAAAAACGGATTACCCGGAGATAATAGCCCTGCTTCCTTTGCGCAATACTGTGTTGTTTCCCGGAGTTGTTTTACCCATTACTGTAGGGCGGGATAAATCCATTAAAGCAGTAGCTGATGCATTTAAAGGAAACAAACTGATTGGCGTAGTTGCCCAGCAAAACGGGCAGGAGGAAGATCCCGGTGCCGAGCATATCTATAAAGTTGGAACCATCGCCCGCATCATCAAGCAACTGAAGATGCCTGACGGCAGCACAACAGTTATCATACAGGGAAAGAAAAGATTTATTGCAGGAGAAGTTGTAAGTACTGACCCTTACATGAAGGCGACTGTTCAATTACTTGAAGAAAAAAATGTCTCCAGCGAAAAAGAATTTGTAGCCACCATCTCCACTATTAAAGATCTTGCTAACAACATCATTAAAATTTCCCCTAACATTCCTACCGAGGCAAGCATTGTGATCAAAAACATTGACAGCCCGGTTTTTCTTTTGCATTTTGTTTCCAGCAATTTACAAATTGATGTAACTGAAAAACAAAAGATCCTTGAAACAGAAGATATATCAAAACGAGCGCAGTTAGTTCTGGGGCATATGAATTCTGAACTGCAAATGCTGGAGTTGAAAAACAATATCCAAAATAAAGTGCGGGCGGATATTGAAAAACAACAGAAAGATTATTTTCTTAACCAGCAGCTCAAACAAATTCAGGAAGAACTCGGCAGTTCACCTACCGAGCAGGAACTGAACAGGTATAAACTGAAAGCTGCGGAGAAAAAATGGAATAAAAATGTACAGGATGTGTTTGACAAGGAGATGGAAAAACTGCAGCGTATACACCCGAATGCTGCTGAATATTCTGTGATCACTAATTATATTGAACTGCTGCTCGACCTTCCTTGGAATGAATTTACAACAGATAATTTTGATCTTTCTAATGCTGACAAAGTACTGGATGAAGATCACTACGGGTTAGATAAAATTAAAGATCGCCTGCTGGAATATCTTGCTGTGCTGAAATTAAAAGGTGACCTGAAATCTCCCATTCTTTGCCTGGTAGGCCCTCCGGGAGTTGGCAAAACTTCCCTCGGGCAAAGCATTGCCAGGGCCCTGGGCAGAAAATATGTACGCATGAGTTTGGGTGGATTACATGATGAAAGTGAGATAAGAGGCCATCGCAAAACCTATATCGGGGCTATGCCGGGGCGCATTGTGCAATCCCTGAAACGGGTAAAATCAAGCAACCCGGTTTTCATTTTAGATGAAGTAGATAAAGTGGGAACTGATTTTCGGGGTGATCCATCCAGTGCGTTGCTGGAAGTTCTTGATCCGGAACAGAATTCAACTTTTTATGATAATTATCTTGAACTGGAGTATGATCTTTCAAAAACATTGTTCATAGCAACAGCAAATTCTTTAAGCACCATTCAGCCTGCTTTGCGGGACAGGATGGAAATACTTTTTGTTAGCGGCTACAGTACTGAAGAAAAAGTAGAAATTGCAAAACGCCACCTGGTTCCGAAACAGAAAAAAGAACATGGCCTTAAGCAGAAAGATGTTTCATTGAGTGATAAAGTGCTTGAGTTCATTATCACAAATTATACAAGAGAAAGCGGCGTAAGGGAACTTGACAGAACGCTTGCTGCTGTTATGCGTCGCATTGCAAAGCATATTGTAGTGAAAGAAAAATACAATGTTGCATTAAAACCTGCAGACATAGTTGACATTCTGGGTGCCGAAAAATTTGACAAGGACAGCATCTTTGAAAAAAATCCTCCCGGTGTAGTAGTAGGTCTTGCATGGACTGCTGTGGGTGGTGATATTTTATTTGTTGAAACCAGCACAAGCAAAGGCAAGGGCAACTTGCAGCTGACAGGAAATCTTGGTGATGTGATGAAAGAAAGCGCCAGCACGGCTTTGAGTTTTATTAAAGCGAACGCAGAAAAATTCAACATTGCGGCTGATGTATTTGAGAATACGAACATTCATATTCATGTACCCGAAGGCGCCATCCCGAAAGACGGCCCGAGTGCAGGAGTTACCATGCTTACTTCGCTTGCATCAGCCCTCACAAAAAGAAAAGTGAAACCCCATCTTGCTATGACCGGCGAAATTACCCTGCGGGGAAAAGTGTTGCCTGTGGGTGGCATCAAAGAAAAAGTGCTGGCAGCAAAACGAGCGGGAGTGAAAGACATTATCCTTTGCAAGATGAATGAAAAAGATGTGAAAGAGATAAACAAGGCATTCATTAAAGATGTGAAATTTCACTACGTTGAAAATATGATGCAGGTGACTGAATTTGCGTTGATGCGTAAATAAAGACTCATCTAAATTCATGTACTTTAGCCTTTCAAAATAACTCCATAGTTTTGCCGTTAGAGAACCACAACCTGAGTATGAAGCCGGTTTTTTTTGTTGCTTTTTTATCCATCCTCTCCTCCACTCTTTTCGCCCAGTTCGGCGGTAGTTATACTTATCAGTACCTGCAGTTACCTCCTTCAGCAAGAGTTGCAGCTTTGGGCGGAACCAATGTGAGCATGTACAATGACGATGTGAACTTCGGCTGGCTGAACCCTGCTTTATATAATGAAAGTATGAACGGAAAAATTTCTGCAAGCCATGCTTTGATAACAGGCGGCATAAATCATGGGTATGTTTCCGCTGCAAAGTATCTTGAAAATTGGGATGTTACCCTAGGAGGGGGTATCCTGTATCATGCTTACGGACAAATGCCGATGACAGATGAAACCGGTGTACAGATCGGAAATTTTTCAGCAAGTGAATATGCTGTGCAGGCAGGTATTTCCCATGGAGAAAGTAAACTAAGCTACGGCGCAAACGTTAAATTGCTGTACTCTCATCTTGAAAGTTATACCTCCCTGGGAGCAGCAATAGATATTGGCGGATCATTTCATGACACAACACATCGTTTTGATGCGGGGATTGTGTTGAAAAACATCGGCACACAATTGATTGCATATACTGAAAATAACAAAGAAGAACTTCCTTTTGAAATACAGGTGGGCATTTCAAAACGGCTTAAATACCTGCCCCTGCGTTTCAGCATTACAGCGCATAATTTACAACAGGCCGATATCAGGTATGACGACCCGAATACAATCAGCAATGTAAATATTTTTGCAGCAGATACAACTGGAGAAGTAAAAGAAGAAACATATCTTGCTGATAAAATCTTCAGGCATGTGATTTTTGGCGGAGAATTTTACTTTGGAAAAAATTTTAATGCCCGTGTGAGTTATGATCACATGACTGCAAAAGAGATGTCTCTTACCACCTTGCGGGGTATGTCGGGCTTTGCACTTGGTTTCGGATTAAAGATCAAACGGTTCCAGATTGACTATGCACATGAATTCTACAACATCGCCGGGGGAAATAATATGATCACAATCTCTGCGAACACCAATGAATTTTTCAAAAAAAATACTGTAACTCCTACTCAATCTTACATAATTCCTACGCACAAGTACTGATTTTTACAAGTCTTCCTTTAGAGTATTACTTTTATCCCGATGAAAAAGATCATCATTGCCATTGATGGGTATTCTGCATGCGGGAAAAGTACGCTGGCAAAACAGCTTGCTGAAAAACTCCATTATTTATTTCTTGACACAGGCGCCATGTACCGGGCTGTTACGTTGTACCTACTCGAAAATAAAATCAACTGGAAAGAAGAAGCATCTGTAACCTCAGCTCTTCAAAATATCAATATCAGTTTTTTTTATAATGAAAAAAACCACCAGTATATCACCATGTTAAATGGTATAGATGTGGAAGAAAAAATACGCACTTTGGAAGTGAGTAATATTGTGAGTGAAGTTTCGGCAGTAAGTTCTGTTCGCAAATTTTTAGTAGCACAACAACAGGCCATCGGAGCAAAAAAAGGGATAGTGATGGATGGACGGGATATAGGAACAGTGGTTTTTCCGCAAGCAGAATTGAAAATCTTTGTGATAGCAGCTCTCGAGGTAAGAATTGAACGCAGGCTAAAAGAAATGACCAATGCGGGGAAATTTGTAACTAAGGAGGAAATAGCCTTAAACCTTCAAAAGAGAGACATTGAAGAAACTACAAGGCCAGACAGCCCACTGGTACAAGCCTTTGATGCAATAAAACTAGATACCACCTATCTTACGCAGGATGAACAATTGCAGATTGTGCTTACCCTTGCCATGGAAAAAATTCATGAAATGGGTGGTTAATGTTACATGGTATCATGTAACAGAAAACAATATTTCCTTTTTTTTAAATATTTTTTTGAATTTCCTTGCAAATATTTTATATCTTAACCTCCCATTTACCTATTCTAAAAATCAATCTCACTTAAAACTTAAAGTATGAAACATTTTTTACACAAATTCAAAGTGGTAGTAACAATAGTAATAATTTGCCTGTTTGCAAATACGACAACAGCCCAATATTGTACACCCAGCTACATCACAGGTACCTCTGATGGTGATTATATTGACAGGGTAGTATTAGGATCTATTGATAATACTACAGGTGATGACGGCGGATTAGATTACGTTGATTATACATCACTCAGTACTGACCTTGTTGCAGGTTCTTCTTACGACCTTACTGTTTATAACTGCCCAGATTGGTCAGAAGCAATTGAGGCTTGGATAGATTATAACCAGGACGGAATATTTGATGATGATGAATCAATTGGCTGTGCTGTTTTAGCAGTAGGAGCCTCTTCCACTTATACTTTCACAGTACCGAGTTCTGCACTTGATGGCTCAACAACCATGCGGGTTATGTGCGAATATTTAGGACCTTGCGGGTTGGACCCTTGTTCAATAACATATACCTGGGGGCAGGCTGAAGATTATACAATAAATATTTCTGGCGGTGGTGGAGCAGTGGAAGGTTGTACTAACCCTGATGCCCTGAACTATGATGCTGACGCATCAGTTGATGACGGTTCATGTATCCTTCCTTACACAATTGTTACTTGCGACTACAGTTCTTCCATTATGGAATCAGGCGGCACTGAGTTGATCCTTGGTGACGATGTTGTAAGCAGTTCAGTACCACTCGGATTTACGTTCCCTTTTTACGGAACTGATTATACTGAATGTTATGTAAGTTCAAACGGATATCTATCATTTACATCTACTACACTGAGCGGATGCTGCACAGGCCAGGTATTGCCAACAGCAGATTATCCTAATTCTATTTTCTTTGGACAGGAAGACCTTGACCCGGATTCAGGTGTTGATGGAGTTATCAATTATTACACTACCGGAGATCCCGGCAGCCAGATATTCCTGCTTACTTTTGATGGCGTTCCTCACTACCCAGGCCCAACAGGCACTTTCCCGGTAACTGTACAGGTTCAACTGTATGAAGCTACCGGCGAAATTCGCATTGTAACCACTGAATACAACGGCGATGGCGGTGCAAGTACAATGGGATTAAATCTTGACGGAGACATTGCACAGGCAGTTGCCGGAAGAAACTCTGCTGACTGGAGTGCTTATGATGACTGTGTTTCCTTCCTGCCTTACGGAACGGAAGTGGAAGCATGTGATGCAACAGTGGGTCCTGGAGGATTATTTGCTGATGAAATAACAGCAATAGGAGCAACTCTAAATTGGGATGAAGTTCCATCTGCAAGCAAATATATTGTTACCATTTTTGAGGCTGATGACATGTCAACCAAGAAAAGGAGAGGTGTATTTTCAAACAGCTTAACTATACTTACTTCATTAGAACCTGAAACTACTTACGGCTTCAGGGTAAAAACTGTTTGTTACACTGATGATGAAATTTCTCCTTTCTCCGATACATATTATTTCACAACTGCTCCGCTTAAAGAAGGCGAAATTGCAAGACTTGTGAAAATGTATCCTAATCCGAACAACGGAACATTCAGGCTGGAACTTGGAGGATATGAAAACAAAATGATTGAAGTTTTTGTAACCAACGCTGTTGGACAAGTAGTGTATCAAAACACTTTATCAATTAACGAATTCACTCATGTTGAAGAAATTTCTCTTGGTGGAATTGCTTCGGGCATGTACCAGTTAAAGATTGTTGATGGCGAAACTATCTCAAATGAAAACCTGGTGATAGAATAATTTTATCAAACTCTTATTAAAAAACCCGTTCATATCAAACGAACGGGTTTTTTATTTCATGGAACCTCCAGGTATTTGTGTATTTGCAAGGAAACTTCCCACTGAGGGTTTTGTTTGATGTATTCTATGATCAGTGGTGTAACTTCTTCCCTCCTGCTCCACTCCGGCTGCAAGAATAGCTTACAATTTCCTGAAACAGTTTTTGTATGTTCTTCAGCCCAGGAAAAATCGCTTTTGTTATAAATGATCACTTTCAATTCATCAGCCTTTACTGCAACCTCGGCAAGTGGCTTTTTAAATTTTTTCGGGGAGAAACAAATCCAATCCCAGCTTCCGCTTAAAAGGTATGCACCGGAAGTTTCAAGATGGGTTTTAAAATTTTCTTCCTGCAAGGCTGATGTGAGTTCTGTAAGTTCATACATTAACGGTTCGCCGCCAGTTATCACAACAATTTCTGCAGGGTATTTTTTTACGTCGAGCAGAATTTCTTCAATGCTTTTCTTTGGATGAGTCTCCGCATCCCAGCTCTCTTTTACATCACACCACACACAGCCTACATCGCAGCCACCCAGCCGGATAAAGTATGCTGCCCGTCCCTGGTGAAATCCCTCACCTTGGATAGTATAAAATTGTTCCATAACAGGAAGCATCTTCATAAATATTGTTTATAGATCAGAGATTATGAAGCATTAAACAATTTATCCCGTTCATTTAACTCGCTTTGTTCATTATTACAATTTTAATTTTCATTATTCCTCCGGGCTTTCATAGTATTCATCAGCAAACTCACAACAGTCATTAACCCTACTCCACCGGGCACAGGCGAAATTGCAGAACATTTTGGCGCTACTTCGTCAAACTTTACGTCGCCTTTTATAGCATAGCCTTTTTCATTTTCAGCATCAACTCTTGAAATACCAACATCAATCACCACAGCGCCTTCTTTTATCATGTCTCTCCTTACAAATTCAGGTTTGCCAAGTGCAGCAATAAGAATATCTGCCTGCAAACAAATTTCTTTTAAATTTTTTGATTTACTATGACATAAAGTAACTGTGCAGTTTCCGGGATTTGCATTTCTAGAAAGTAAAATACTCATAGGTGTTCCCACAATGTTGCTTCGCCCAATTACTACACAATGTTTTCCTGTCGTTTCTATGTTATATCTCTCCAGCATTGTCATGATGCCGGCGGGTGTTGCTGAAACAAAAGCGGGCAGTCCCAATTGCATCCTACCGAGATTTACAGGATGGAACCCGTCAACATCTTTTTTCGGATCTATTGCTTCAATGATATTTGTTTCGTTGATATGTTTTGGGAGGGGAAGTTGAATAATAAATCCGTCGATGTTATCATCGGCATTCAGATCATGTACAACTTTCAAAAGTTCAGTTTCAGAAATGTTTTCATTTAAATGTAAAAAAGTAGATACCATGCCCACCTGCTTACACATCTTAATTTTTGAGTTTACATAAGAACTGCTCGCACCATCATTCCCCACTAATACAGCAGCAATGTGTGGAAGTCTTTTTCCTTGTGCTACAAGTTTTTCAATCTCAGATTTTATTTCTGATTGAATTTCAAGCGAGAGTTTTTTTCCATCTAAAATGAGAGGCATATTTTTCACCGCTAAGGCACTAAAAGTCAAAAATTATTTTACCTACTTTGAAACCGGCTTTGCGGTTATATTTTTGCATTTCATTGGCTTATTTGCACATCAGCAAATCAGTGCATCACCTCAATCATCATTCAACTTCAGAACAGCTAAGAAAGCCTCTTGCGGCACTTCCACTGTTCCTATCTGGCGCATGCGTTTTTTTCCTTTCTTTTGCTTCTCCAATAATTTTCTTTTTCTTGTAATATCACCGCCGTAACATTTTGCTGTTACATCTTTGCGCATGGCGCTGATAGTTTCTCTTGCAATGATCTTTGCGCCAATAGCGGCCTGAATTGCTATTACAAATTGCTGCTTCGGTAAGAGATCTTTCAGTTTCTTACACAATTTACTGCCAAACTCATACGCTTTGTCCCTGTGTATCAGCGCCGTGAAAGCATCTACATTTTCGCTGTTCAGTTTTATATCAAGTTTCACAAGGTCGCTCTCCCTGTAATCAATCAATTCATAATCAAAACTTGCATATCCTCTTGAAATAGATTTCAACTTGTCATAAAAATCAAACACAATTTCAGCCAACGGCAATTCCCAGGATAACTCCACCCGTGTAGTTGTAAGATAATGTTGGTTCTTTAAAATACCCCGTTTATCCATACACAATTTCATGATGGCGCCGATGTATTCAGGCGCTGTGATGATCTGCGCACGGATATAAGGCTCTTCAACAAAATTCAAATAGTTAATGTCTGGCAGTTCAACGGGATTATGCACATCAATTACATCTCCTTTATTTGTATGCGCAATGTAACTAACGTTTGGAACGGTGATGATCACATTCTGATCATATTCTCTTTCCAATCTCTCCTGGATGATTTCAAGATGCAGTAAACCGAGGAACCCGCAGCGAAAACCAAAACCCAGCGCAACAGAACTCTCCGGCTCAAACACCAAACTTGCATCATTCAACTGCAGCTTTTCCAAACTATCCCGTAAATCTTCATACTCATCATTATCAATCGGGTAAATACCCGCAAACACCATCGGCTTCACATCCTGAAAACCTCTCACCGCTTCAGCTATCGGGCGATCTTTATGTGTTATTGTATCACCAACTTTAATTTCTTTTGCATTCTTAATTCCCGTTATGATATATCCAACATCACCCGCTTTCACTTCTTCTCTGGGCTCATATTGCAACCGCAAAATACCAACTTCATCAGCAGCATATTCATTTTCCGTCGCAAAGAATTTTACTTTGTCGCCTTTCTTTATTGTACCCTGAAAAATCCTGTAATAAGCAACAACACCCCGGTAAGAATTAAAAACAGAATCAAATATCAATGCCTGCAAGGGCGCATCAGGATCTCCTTTCGGTGCAGGAATTCTATGAATGATCGCATCAAATATTTTATCAACGCCGATCCCGGTCTTGCCGCTTGCCTCAATAATATCTTCAAGCTTACATCCTATCAGGTCAACTATCTGATCTTTCACTTCTTCCACCATCGCCCCGTCCATGTCTATCTTGTTCACAATCGGAATAATTTCAAGATCATGTTCAATAGCTAAATATAAATTCGAGATGGTTTGCGCCTGGATTCCCTGCGTAGCATCCACCAATAATAAAGCTCCTTCACAGGCAGCTATACTGCGGCTTACCTCATAGCTGAAATCAACATGCCCGGGCGTATCAATCAGGTTCAGCACATACTTTTCTTTGCCGACGGCATAATCCATTTGAATAGCATGGCTCTTGATGGTGATGCCCCGTTCCCGCTCTATGTCCATGTCGTCAAGCACTTGCGCCTTGCTATCCCGTTCACTCACAGTTTTGGTAATTTCCAGTAAACGATCGGCTAATGTGCTTTTTCCGTGGTCTATATGCGCTATAATGCAAAAATTCCTTATGTTCTTCATTGCTTGCTTCTCCAAAAGAAGCTGCAAATTTAGCGGAAATGAAGGGCAATTTTAAGCCTTCTGGTTGCCCGATAATCCGGTTTATCAGCCCTCTCATAGAACTAAACAGAAATATCTACCTTAATCGGTTGTAGAAAAAGGGGGAGGCAGTGGAAACATTCTCCTTGTAGTTCTCATGTTTCCTTAAACCCGCCTTTCGTTTCAAGCCTATACTATAGTAACTTCAGTGCCCTCATGCAGAACGAAGTGAAGCTTTTCAAGGCTTCAGCCAAAATTTTATGGTTAGCTCAAAGTTTTCCCCTGTTGCAAGGGGTAACATTACAATAAAAGAGGCTAAGAGCTTGTAAGAATTTGTTGTTGATTAAAGAATCAAGAAATGTGACAATTTACTGCAACGTTTTCTTCCACCTTCTTATCTATATTTACGAACCTAAATTTATGTATTGTGAAACCTATCACATTCTTCTCACTTCTCTTCCTATCCTCGAACTCACTTGTAAACGCTCAAGCAATTATTGAATGGGATATACTGGTTAGCGGAGATAGTAAAGATGAATTGTACTCACTTCATCAAACAGCAGATGATGGTATTATTTTAGGCGGGCATTCCTGGTCAGGAATTTCAGGCGACAAGACTGAAGAAAGCCGTGGATTGAGTGACTACTGGATTGTAAAACTTGACCCGCTGGGAAATGTTCAGTGGGATAAAACTTTCGGCGGAGATTCTGTAGAGACATTACGAAATTTATATGAAACACCCGATGGAGGTTACATCATTGGTGGGCATACTTTGTCAGGTGCTTCGGGTGATAAAACGGAAGAATCTAAAGGGATGAGTGATTTCTGGATCATTAAGATCAATGCTGCGGGTGAAATTGACTGGCAAAAAACAATAGGGGGAACTGGCAATGACCTTCTGTATGATATTCGCACAACACCCGATGGCGGTTACATAGTAGGTGGCTGGTCAGACTCTGATATCTCCGGAGATAAAACAGAAAACAGCATAGGATTATATGATTATTGGGTTCTGAAACTGGATGCGATTGGAAACATTGAATGGCAAAATACAATTGGCGGGTACGCTGACGATCAATTAAATACAGTTATATCCACACCTGATGGAGGTTATTTACTGGGCGGAGAATCCAGGTCACATATTAGCGGCGATAAAACTGAAGACAACATTAGCCTCTCCACAATTTGGTTTGATTTTTGGATTTTGAAGTTGGACGCCAGTGGAAATATTGAGTGGCAAAATACAATTGGCACCACGGCTAATGATAGACTAAATTCAGTGGTTTTCGTTTCGTCTGGAGGGTATATGCTTGGCGGGTATTCAGATTATGGTATTCAAGATGAATACTATGTGGTTAAAACAGATGATACAGGTAACATCGTTTGGGAAAAATTGATAGGTGGCTCTGGAGCAGATCAATTAAAAACGATTGAAGAGATAAGTGATCATTTTTATATTTTAGGCGGTTCATCAAATTCAGGAGTTTCAGGAGATAAAACAGAACCAAATTTGGGTTCTGATGATTACTGGGTTGTAAAAATTGATAGCGCTGGTAATGTGCTTTGGGATAAAACATTAGGCTCAGATAGGCCTGATGAATTGTTTTCCATTGACAATCCTGCCCCTGGAAAATATATCCTTGGTGGTGATATGCAAACTTCAACTGGAGTAAATAGTAAAGACTACTGGATTGTAAAACTTTCTGAAGACTATAACCAGGCAACCGGAACTGTTTTTATTGACTTAAATGAAAATTCAGTTCAGGAAATTTCGGAACCTGTGCTTCAAAATAATCTTATTATAAAAGAAGGTACAGATGACGTCTACTTCACTCGGTCTAATGGGTTTTATGTCGTTGATGTTGCGAATCCGGGAACTTATATAATATCACCATCCCATTTAAATTATTATGCTCCTGTTCCGGTAAATTATAATTTATTTTTTGCAGGAGTAAACGAAATATCAGAAAACAACGATTTTGCATTTATTGCTGATGGTTCTTATAACGACTTATGTGTTTCACTTTCTTCATGCGGATTATTTCGCCCGGGCTTTGAATCAACATATACTATCTACTATGAAAATGTTGGAACTACTACCTTAGATGCAACAATAATTTTTTTACCCGATGAATTGTTAAGTTATGTAAACTCAACCCCTGCACCGGATTTTTCAGCCGTTGATTCTCTTGTGTGGTATATTGGCTCACTTGACCCATATGAAAGCGGGTCCATCTCGGTTACTGTGTTGGTTAGTGTTAGCGCAGACGTCGGTGCTGGTATTCATTCACTAGCTATCATTGAACCCATAGCCGGTGATGCTGATGCAAGTTGCAACTACTCAAGTTGGAATGATGAAGTCGTTGCATCTTTTGATCCCAATAACATTCTTGTAAATAAACCAACAGTATTTGATGTAAACGTTACAGATGCGTTAACACTTGATTATATCATCAATTTTCAAAACACGGGAACATTTTATGCTGAATTCATACGATTACATGACACACTGCCTGTTGAGTTAAATGCAATGACACTGGAAATATTGGAATCTTCTCATCCCCTCACAGCAGTTGATTATTATGCTGATACCCGTTTGTTAAAGTTTAGTTTTGATGAAATATTTCTGCCTGACAGCAATACAAATGAGCCTGGAAGTCATGGGTTTGTTCGTTATAGGATAAAGCCTGTAAATTCGTTAATTGCTGGGGATGAAATTAAAAATACAGCGCATATTTATTTTGATTACAACCCTCCGGTAATAACCAATACAGCACTTACAAAAATAATTTCTCCTGTTGATGCAATTCAGGAACCCGGGAAAGTGGAAACAGTTGTTACAGTTTCGCCCAATCCTTTTTCGCAGGAAACAAATATTACCATGAGTGAGGTGTTACAAAAAGCAAAATTGAAAGTGTACGACATGTACGGCAAGGAATCGATCGAAATAAGCTTCTCTGGAAACAATGTTGTACTCGGGAAAGGCACCCTTTCTCCAGGCACATACTTTTTTCATATTGAAGCAGACGGTAACAGGTATGCAGGCGGAAAATTGATCGTATTGTAACTCCTTCTTAAAAGATTGTATACATTCAACACCAGTATTTAATGTAGGTGTGCTGCTAATCTATTATTTAAGATTATTAATTAAAAAAGCTGACTGACATTATTTTTATCAGGGTTTTTCATCTGATAATCTTCCCCTGCATTTCTTATTTTTGCCCCGCAATCTTAAACTAACTATGGCAATCAACACCATTCAATCCCTCCTCGGCGACAAAGCAGATTACCTGCTCAATCATACCAGCAAAACCATTTTAAAAGACAACATTCATCTGCCCGGTGCTGACTTTGTTGACCGCATTTTTGTGCAAAGCGACCGCAATCCGAATGTTCTTCGAAACCTCCAACTGATGTATGATACAGGCAGGTTGAAAGGAACAGGATACTTATCCATCCTTCCTGTTGACCAGGGCATAGAACACAGCGGCGGGGCTTCATTTGCAAAAAACCCCATTTATTTCGATCCGGAAAATATTATCAAGCTTGCCATGGAAGGCGGCTGTAATGCTGTTGCTACCACCTATGGCGGATTGGGGATGATGAGCAGGAAATATGCGCATAAAATTCCTTTCATCGTTAAAGTGAATCATAATGAGTTCCTCACTTACCCCAATAAATTCGATCAGATCATGTTTGCCTCGATCAAACAATGCTGGAACCTCGGCGCAGCGGCTGTAGGCGCAACCATTTATTTCGGAAGTGATGAAAGTGCAAGGCAGATCCAGGAAGTGAGCAAAGCCTTTGAAATGGCGCATGAACTCGGCATGGCTACTGTTCTTTGGTGTTACCTGCGCAATCCAGCCTTCAAAAAAGATAAAGATTATCATGTAAGTGCCGACCTCACAGGGCAGGCAAATCATCTTGGCGTAACCATAGAAGCAGACATCATTAAACAAAAATTACCCGAAAATAATGGTGGCTATCTTGCTTTAAACACAAAAGAATCAGCTTACGGGAAAAATGACAAACGTATTTATGATGAACTTACCTCAGAACATCCCATAGACCTCTGTCGCTACCAGGTTGCAAACTGTTACATGGGCAGGGCCGGCTTGATCAATTCGGGTGGTGCTTCTTCTGGCGCAAGCGACTTGGCAGAAGCTGTTACAACCGCAGTTATAAACAAGCGGGCAGGCGGTATGGGGCTAATTTCAGGCAGGAAAGCTTTCCAGCGCCCAATGAAAGAAGGGGTGGAAATACTGAAGGCTATTCAGGATGTATATCTGAACAAAGAGGTAACGATTGCTTAATTTCAGGTGCTGATTTGCCAATAGTGGGGGCAGGGCCTTTTTTCTAACCTTTAATTTTTATCGTCTACTCTTACCTTTTCCCTACATTTGCATCCCCCGTCAACACATATTGTTGAACGAAACAACCCAAAGTGAGCTGGTTCCAAAGGATTAGAAAAGGCATAGACACTCCCACTGAGGAAAAACTTGA
>JBJXHH010000245.1:0-16024 GCA_046160675.1 Chitinophagales bacterium | reverse complement strand
ATATATTGTTGCATTTCCACCTTCTCTGAATCAGACAACTTCGAATGAGCATTTATTTTTTGTTCCAGTACCCGAAGCCTGTCCCGCAACATAACTATTTTATGAAAAAAAGTTTCTACAGGTACTTCCTTTGCCAGCAAACTCTTATCAGCAGGTTGAAGTATCAGATTTCCTCCCTCCCACTTCTCTCCCATTTGAATCACTTCAGTAACATCACTCCACTCTTGTAAAATTTTTATCAATGCATCTTCGGCCTCGGTAAAACTTACACTATATTCACTTTCCAACGCTTCAATGATTTCCATTTCATAATCTTTCGGCACATTCTTCATACCCTTATCGAGGAAACAAATTTCATAAATACGTTTGTGAGTATGAACCACAACGCCAACACCATGATCAGGATGTTTTACTCTTGAACCAGGAGCAAGTATCTGCATAAAATTTTTTCTGAAAGATAAAGAGGAAATGTGAAACCCAATGATCCGTATTCTTCATTTTTCTTTTCGTATGTTTGTAAACTGAAAACAAAATATTGTATGGTGAAAAATTTTCCTGTTTTTTTTATGTTTTTAATTCCATCATTTTTTTCAGCCTGCAATGCATCAAAAGTTCAAACAAGTGCAGGCAATCCAACTGTCATTATATCAGAAGTACCTAAGGAGAATGAGAGTGGTGATATAACTATAATGCCGAGTGCAGTTGACATCAGTTATGGGTTGAATATTAAACCCCTTATTGATGAACATTGCGGTACTACATGCCATAGCCCGCAATCGCTTTCTGGCGGGATTGATCTGAGTACTTATGAGGGAGTAAAAGAGGAAGCAGTAAATGGATATCTTATTGAAGCATTACAACATGTGGAAGGTGTAGAGCCAATGCCAAAAGATGGTCTTCAATGGGATTTAGCCAATATTCAATTAATGATTGATTGGGTTAATAACGGAGCACAGGAATGAGTGTTACCGGCTAAGTTTTCACAAACATCAGGCTTTTCTTTTAAAATGAAGTACATAACCGATCTTTAATATTTTTCACAAAATAGTTTATTTCATCATGAAACTATGTGAAAATATCTGCCTGTTAACATGCAGCTCTAATAAATAAATGCCTGGAGCAGTATTAAATAATTGTTTTCTGTTGAGGGTCATATATTGCATGCCAGTAGGAAGATTCATTGTTTGAGAAACATACACTTCATTTCCTAAAACATCTTTCACAAAAAGGGTAACTGCTGCGTTTTCGTTCAAAGTAAAACTTACATTCATTTTTTCGATCATTGGATTTGGAGAAACGATCAACTCACCCTGTAAAATGAGAATTTCATTTTCTATATCAACAGAAACAGTATCTGTGAGTAAACTGTCGTTGCAAACACATGCACTCCTTCTGTAATCTCTTCTGAACATTTTCCAATCAGGCCCGTTTCCATGTCCCCAACTTACTAAATAAGCCCTTCCGTAATTGTTTTCAATGTCAGGATATTCTGCATGGCCTCCAACTGTAAATACATCCAATGTACCGTCTCCGTTAAAGTCTGCTATTAAACACCCATGGTTAATATCAAAATCTGCCCCGTACTCTTCGGCCAGGTTATAAGATTGAATTTCTTCTCCTGTCATCCCATCCAAAGAAATAATGAGTCCGGCCGAAGTGCCAAAGGTTACATCTAAAAAAGCATCATCATTTACGTCAGCAATGGATGCCCCACGAAATGCTGTGGCGTATTCGGGTATTGAATAATTCCAAAGGAGTTCGCCTTCATCATTCACAGCAGCAAGGTGGTAATAATCGCAGAATATCACATCTAGTTTACCGTTGTTGTCTAAATCAGCAAGTGACGTAGGAGCCCCGATGTAAAGTGAACCTGAAGGTAATTTATAATCCCAATGAACATTTCCGTTTTCGCTATCAAGACAATATAAATTGCCGCTGTAATCGCCAATTGTCAGTTCAATACTTCCATCATTCTCCAGGTCGCCGTATGCAACTCCATGATAAATAAGATCTTCGGGGGCATCAGTTTCCCATATCAATTCTCTAGTATTCCCATTGAAGCAAAATATCTTATGATTATCCCCATAACTCCAGGTGGCGACCACAAAATCCAACTGCCCATCACCATTTACATCAAGTAATGCAGGTTCTGTTTGAATAGACGCATATGCATCAATTTCCAACTCCCAACTTACAGAACCATCTTCTGCATTGATGCATAGTACTGATCCGTTGAATTGCCCATGTAGAATTTCCAATTGACCGTCATTATCAATATCTCCAATAGTTGGCGGCGAATCGCTGCCGCCCGTTTCTGTTTCCCATTGGATATATCCAGTGTCTGCATCAAAACAATAAGTTACGGGGTTGCAAGAACCGGGGAGAATGATCTCAAAGTCACCATCCTTATCAACATCATGTATCAATGGCGCTACATCTCCGCATCCTTCAATGTTTTGCGTCCAAACAACCGAACCATCTTCTGCATTTAAAACATGCAACATACCATCATTACGATAGGTACTGAATGCTATTTCGAGTTTTCCGTCATTGTCAATATCTTCTGCGGCAGAATTGCCAAAAGACATATCATTTATATCATAATGCCATAAAACTTCAGGAGCCTGGCAAAAAATAGTTTTACCGAATATGAGAGAAATGGCCAGGAACAGGAGCTTCATAGTATTTCAGTTTTACGCTATTCAAAGTACAGGTTCTCATTTTTATGTGGTTGTTATTTTAACATCATCTTTTCAACGTATTTCCCTATGATATCAAATTCAATATTTACAGTTTCGCCAACATGTAAGTTCTTCAGATTCGTATTTTGCCAGGTGTAGGGAATAATGATGACTGAAAAACAATTTTCTTCTAACTGCATAACAGTTAAACTAATGCCATTTATACAAATACTTCCTTTCTGAATAATATATTTTGAAAACTTCTTTTCGAAAGAAAAAGTAAGCAGATAACTCCCGTTTTCATTTTTCACTTCACTGAGCAGTGCAGTTGTGTCAATATGTCCTTGAACAAGGTGTCCGTCAAGCCTGTCTCCGAGTTTCATAGAACGTTCAAGGTTTATCTTGTCTCCGGGATTCAATTTTCCAAGGTTGCTTTTTTGTAATGTTTCAAGAACGGCAGTTACCCTGTAGGTATCGCCATTTATTGCAACAACTGTTAAACAAACACCGTTATGTGAAATGCTTTGATCAATCTTTAATTCAGAAGTAAAAGAACATTGAACAGTAAGATGCAGGTTTGTATTTTCTTTTTGCAATAAAACAATAGTGCCGAGTGCTTCAATTATGCCGGTGAACATACAGCGAAGGTAAAAGAAATTTACTGAGAACGCTCTGAACGAATAAGATGAATATAGCCTTTCAGCGGAACAGGGTCTTGCACAACTCCATTCACTGTAACAGTGTATAGAATACATGAGTAATAGTAAACACCCTCTTTCAATTCTTTTCCTGTATTTATGTCTTTTCCATCCCAATTCAACATCGGGTCGCTTGTTTTAAAAACAAGCCCACCCCACCGGTTGAATATCTGCATATCAACATGGTCAATAAATAGATAAGGAAGGATGGGTGTATACAAATCATTTGCGCCATCTGCGTTTGGAGTAAATACATTAGGCAGGTTATAATTTGAGCAATTGTCTACACAAACAATAGCACTTTGCTGGCTTGCGTTATTGAAAGAATCTACGGCCACAACAGCATAACATCCAGCAAGAGACTGGAGGTTTACATGAGAATACATGGTATCTTCCGCTCCAGTTACTATGCTATCAAGTAATAGCAGGGGTTCATTAAAAGTAGGAGAATAATAAATGTAATATTTAATCACATCTTCAGCACAGCTATTATTCGGATTTGTCCAACTCAAATCGTTTTTCAATTCGGAAACATCAATAACAATTTCATCACTTTCACATACATTGGAGATAGTTAAAACAGGTGCACAGGGGGCTTCAACATCTATGGGTGTCTCACATTTTATTTGTGAAAAGTTAATAAGTATATCAGCAGGAAGGCTTGATGCCGTATACTGACCAATACTTTCTATTTTGTAGCATACTTCAGTTCCATTTGCCAAACTATCATCTGTATAAAACTGGTCAAGTGTAGTATCGATTGCAAGAAAATTTCCAGAACCGGTTGGGATTTCTTTGTATACTACAAACAAATAATTATCCCAGGGTACATTAAAATCCCAGCTCAGAATGACTTTGTTATCTGCAGGTATTGAATTAAGAAAAACCGAGGATGCGGAATTGGACGTACCTAACAAACCGTCTAATGTATAGAAATCAATTATATAACTATATTGTTTTTCAAGGGTGTTTAAACCAGTATCATCAAAGACAGTGTCTGTTAGCCCTGCAAAAGTTGGTGATGTGAAAGAGGCTATTTCAAGTCCAGTTCCCTCAGCATCTCTGTTTTCAAACCGTTTCAGAATGTATTGGTAAGGACCGGGATTTTGAAGTGTATCTACATCTTCTGCAAGGGGTGGATACCATTGTATGAACATAGTGCCTGACGCAATATCCGTAGTGGTAACACTTACATGATTAATAATTGGAACATCTCTTTTTAATTCTGCACAAGAATTATTGGAGGGAAAACTCTGTGTCCTGTTGTATACAAATTCCTCTGCAATGTCGCTCCGTTCGCCAAATTCAGCTAAAATCCTGTAAGAGTATATCTGACCGTGCGAAACAGTATTATCAATATATTCATAGGCATCTTCTATAAAAGCTATTGAATCGTATCCAAAGCCGTCAAGCCCCCGCTGACATTTGTCAAACTCAACAGTATCGCATCCCAGTCTTCGCCAAATTGTGAAGCCAAGGAAGTTCTCTGTTTCTGCGCAAATGTATGGCTCGTTCCATGTTACTTTGATTGCATTGGCCTGTGCTGTGGCTACCACATTTTCCACCGGTGGGGCAATCACGGTTATTAACCAACTTTCCTGATCTGTAAGATGAAATTCATTAGAACCGAGACTATAGTCATCTTCTACTTTAAATACAACTGTATAAAATTCATTTCTTACATGTGAACAATTTGTTTCCCAACTAAATGTACCGCTTACAAATCCATCTGCAGGATCAGAGAAAAAATCAGCTGGAGATGATGCTACAACAAAAGGACCTCCTGTTGCTGATAAAGTAAGTTCCTGAGTTATATCTTCATCACTGGCAGTAACCAGTAAAACCAATTCTTCCCCAGCAAATATGCAAGTATCATTTATTTCTGTAATAACTGGTGCATTATTCGGATTATCAAGCACTTCTATTTGCATGTCTCTATTTACAATAGACATAGTATCGGTTCCCCGAAGGGATACAATGCGAATAGCAATTACAAAAATCCCCTCATCACAAGGCACATCCCAAACAATATCGCCGGTGAGAGAATCTATACTAAATATGTCATCACAACTGGTGTATTCATCAGGATACTGATAACCCGGAACATCATTATTTGGGTCTTGTCTTGGGGGTATGAGAGAAAACCGAAGTGCATCACCATCAGGGTCGTACGCACCAGGATTATGCGTAAATATTTCACCAATATTTGCGTAATCAATGGGGGGATTTGTTAGTATTGGTGATGAATCATATCCGAGTGTGAGAGGGTTCACAATGTAAATCCAGGTTTCAAGATAAAAGGGAACATTTACAGAACCATCCATATTCAAAATACCCTCTACCCTATTTGGGTCTTGCATATAAACCTTATATGTGCCAGGCGCAGCATATTCATGGATACCATGATAAGTGTTTTTCTTTATGTCATCAGTAATAACTTCTTCGCTGTCCCTGTACAAAGTATCAAAGTTTTCCTCCCCATCTCCCCAAAAAATAACCAACGCATCCCTGTCTGCGGGCGAAGCAGGGTCAGTGTATGTGGTAATTGTAAATTCATATTTGAAATTGCTTCCTTCTATATGCTGATATGTGATCTCTCCTGCCCGGTTATGAGTTGCAAAAAGCTGTAAGGTGTTCAGAATTAAAGAAAATAGCAGGAAATATTTGAGTTGATGGAGGCGCATATTTGCTGAATGAAATGCTAATTTACTAATTTATCTTTCACAATTTGTTTTATTGCCGTCATTTTTATGTTCAATTACAAAAAGAACGGAAAAAGATTGCTCACATTGCAGGCATTCATGAACATTTATATGTTTCTATGTCTATTTCCGTATCGCAGAAGGCATATTCCCGCTGCATATTTGAAGCTATGACCAGCAACCGTTCTGTAGTATACTTTTTTACAAGGTTCAGGTACCATTCTACTGAATTACGATCCAGGTTTGTACTTGGCTCGTCTAATAGCATAATCGGTGTATCACTTAAAACAGCAAAACCAAGCTTCACTCTTTGTTTCATGCCTGAAGAAAAATCTTTAAGGAATTTTTTAACATGCAAGTTTAATTCAAGTATATCTGCAACATCTTCCATTCTAATTCCCTGTTGTAGCTTCTTGAATCGAAAATGAAACTGGATTGCTTCACTGAGTGTGAAATCTTCAATGAGTTCAAGATAAGGGGCTGAGTAAGAAACATATTGATATACTTCATCTGATGGAATGTTTTTCAAAGTATCACTAAAAACTATTTTTCCTTCTGAAGGAGAAAGGTTGCCGGAAAGAATCCTTAAGAGGGTAGATTTTCCTGAACCGTTTGGACCGGTGAGGGCGTATTTCTTTCCTGTTTCAAAAACAAAATCAATATTCCGGAATATCCAGTGGTAATTATAACGCTTCGAGATGTTCTGCAGGGTGATAGTCATTCGTTACTTTGACGGAAACTTCTCATCACACCGCCTTTGCTATTGCGGATGAAGGTTACAATCATGTCCCTTTCTGCTGATGCCGGGAAATCTGCTTCAAGGATATTCAATGCCTTTGAAGTGTTATATCCCCGTACAAAAATAAGCCTGTAAATATCTTGTATCTCTTTAATTGCTTCTGCACTGAATCCCCTACGGCGTAAACCTATTGAGTTTACACCTATGTAACTCAGTGGCTCCCTTGCTGCTTTAACAAAGGGTGGAACATCTTTTCTTACACCAGAGCCACCAGCAATGAATGCATGTTGACCAATCTTGATGAACTGCTGCACAGCCACCATGCCCTCCAGCACAGCCCAATCCCCAACTACGCAATGCCCTGCCAGACCTACGCTGTTTGCAAGAATTACATTGTTGCCTATGATACAATCATGGGCAATATGAACATATGCCATGAGCAAACAATTATTGCCAACCACTGTTTTCTCAGCTGCTTTTGTTCCCCTGTGAATGGTGACACACTCCCTGATCGTTGTATTATCGCCTATGATTACTTCTGAATGTTCGCCGCCAAATTTCAAGTCTTGGGGTACTGCTCCAATTACTGCTCCCGGAAATATTTTACAATTTTTACCTATCCTGGTATAAGGCATTATGGTAGCGTTTGGCCCAATCCAACTTCCCTCACCTATCTCTACATTTTTAGAAATAAATGCAAATGGCTCTACTACAACATTATCTGCTATTTCTGCCTGTGGATGCACGTAGGCTAAGGGTTGATTCATGCATTCGTTCTTTTTACCACCTGAGCCGTGAGTTCTCCTTCTGTTACAAGTTGACTGCCAACATAAGCAGAAGCTTTCATTTCACATATTCCCCTGCGGATAGGGTTTATTAATTCCATTTTTAGAAGGAGGGTATCCCCCGGTAAAACTTTTTTCTTGAATTTTACTTTGTCTATTTTCAAAAAATAAGTGTCGTAGTTTTCAGGATCCGGCATCTGGCTTAGTACAAAGATACCGCCTGCTTGTGCCAATGCTTCCACCTGCAAAACTCCTGGCATGACTGGGTTCCCGGGAAAATGTCCCTGGAAAAATGCTTCATTAAATGTTACATTTTTAATAGCAACTACATGCTTATCATCAAGTGTTACCACTTTATCAATCAACAGCATTGGGTAGCGGTGAGGTAACATTTTGTGTATTCTGTTTATATCAATAACTGGTGAAACATTTGGGTCATAAAAAGGAACTTCCGGCATGTGTTTTTTATGTTTAAAAAATGATTTTATTTTTTTTGCGAATTCTACATTCGTTGCATGACCGGGACGATGAGCTATCACTTTCCCTCTAATTGGTTTTCCAACTAATGCTAGATCGCCTATAACATCTAGTAATTTATGCCTTGCTGGTTCGTTCACCCAATGGAGTTCGAGATTATTCAAAATGCCCTCCTTTTGTACTGTGACATTTTGTTTGTTAAACATCTTACGCAGTTTCTGCATCTCATCATCACTTACTTCCTTGTCAACAATCACAATTGCATTATTCAGGTCTCCACCTCTTATGAGGTTGTTCTCATATAACATTTCCAATTCATGCAAAAAACAAAATGTTCTGCTACTGGCTACTTCTTTACTGAAATCATGAATATGTTTTAGTGATGCATGTTGCTGACCCAACACTTTACTTTCAAAATCTATCATTACAGTTACTTCAAAATTTTCAGCTGGCATCAAAGTCATTTCCGTTTTCCTTGCCGGATCGCTCAATATGATGTTATCTGTAATGTTTATATACTCTCTCTCAGCTTCTTGTTCTTCTATTCCAGCACCAAAAAGGGCCTCAACAAATACTTTTGAGCTTCCATCCATGATGGGGGTTTCTTGCTTGTTTAATTCTATCAAAACATTATCTACCTCAAGTCCTACAAGTGCCGCTAGTGCATGTTCCACTGTTGAAACTTTAGCTCCGTTCTTTTGCAATGTAGTACCCCGGTCAGTTTCAGTAACAAGATCAGCATCAGCATCTATCAGAGGCTGGCCTGGAAGATCTGACCGTTTGAATTTGAATCCATGATTAACAGGAGCTGGATGAAATGTCATCTCCACCGCCTCACCTGTATGTAAACCCACCCCTGAGATAGTTACTGGTTTTTTTATTGTATGTTGATGTTTATGATTCATTTTCAAGTTGAAATACAAAATCTAAAACTGTCTGTTTGTGTGGGTAAACTTGGTTCTGTATTCACTAATTTATTTTGTTAAACTTTCTATTTGTTTTTCCAAATCTAGAATTTTTTGATAAATCTCAGGTAACTTTTTATATAAGACCTGACTGCGCATGGCGGCGCTGAAATCAAAGGCCGGTGATCCGGTGACAGCAGTGTTATCTCTTTTAATAGATTTTGCCAACCCGCTTTGTGCATTAATTTTTGTTCCGTCAGCTATAATCAAGTGACCTACTACACCTACCTGTCCACCCAAAACACAATTCTTACCGATCTTTGTACTTCCTGCTATACCACTCTGGGCAGCGATTACAGTATTTTCTCCTATTTCAACATTATGCGCAATTTGTACAAGATTATCAATCTTCACTCCTTTGCGAATAACAGTTGAACCCATCGTTGCACGATCAATTGTTGTATTACTGCCAATTTCAACATTATCTTCTATAGTTACAATTCCGGTTTGTGCAATTTTTTTATAAGTTCCATCTTTTGTTGGGGCAAAACCAAATCCTTCACAACCGATCACAGTATTTGCGTTTAAGATGCAATCGTTTCCAACTAAACAATTTTCAAGCAGGATTACTCCTGGGAATAAAACGGTGTTTTTCCCAACACTGGCGTTCTTCCCAACAAATACATTCGGATAGATTTGTACATCATCTCCTATCACAGCATCATCACTAATATAACTAAATGCACCAACACTTACATTTTTCCCAATTTTTGCTTTATCAGAAACGTAAGCTTGTGCTTCAATAACCCCCTCTTTTTTGCTCATACTTTTATATTGATCAAGCAGTACTGCAATAGAAGAGTATGCATCTTTTACTCTGATGATGGTAGGATGAATTTGTTTTTCAAAAACAAAGTCTTCATTCACTATCAAAACAGAGGCTTTGGTTGTATAAGCATAAGGAAGATATTTTGGGTTCGCAAGAAAAGTTGCGTCGCCGGCAACAGCTTCTTCAATTTTTGCAGGTTTTGTAACCTTCACGGCAGGATCCCCTTCTAATCTCCCCTTCAGAAAATCACATAATTCCTGCGCTGTAAATACCATCCGTTACAAATTTTTCGGATAGCAAAGATAGTGTTTTACCACCGCTTCGGATAATGCCTCCAGGTTCAGGTGATCGCTTGCCTTTGCTACATCTAATACTGTTCCGTTACGATGTTTTATGTTAATGCGGTTACTTTCTGTGGTATAAGCTGAGTTACTTGTGCTGTCATTAAAAACAAAGTATGGCAGGTCAAATTCATCAACTTTAAAAACTTTTTCCACCTGTTTTGTAACTTTTGCAATACGTTCATTACTTATTACATCATTTTCAAGTTCAATTTTGAAAAGTCTTCTGTTTATTAGCGCATTACTGAGGAAAGAAAGTACTTTATCCTCACATTGTTGCCAGGCCTTTAAGGAAGCATACACATCAGCATCATCCAAAAGGGCAAATGTTTCTATTACTTCAGGTTGCTCAGCAAAATCTTTGGTTTCAAAATCATTGTACAAAAAGAAATGAAGTGCAGGTGTTGCAAAAAGCTCAGTACCGCTATGTGCAAGGTACTTGGCTCTCTTTAAAGTTTTTATAAGCATTTGTTCAGCACAGATGACGGTTTTATGTAAATAAACCTGCCAGTACATCACCCGCCGGGCTATAATAAATTTTTCCACTGAGTAAATTCCTTTCTGCTCGATAACTAACTCATCATTCGCTACATCCATCATTTCTATAAGTCTGTCATAACCCACTACTCCTTCATGCACACCAGTGAAATAAGAGTCCCTTGTTAGATAATCGAGCCTGTCAATATCAATCTGAGAAGAAACAAGCTGGTGTAAAAATTTTTTTTGATATCGCCCGGTAAAAATATCAATTGCAAGTTGGAATTTTTTTCCGAACTCTTTCTCGAGCAACTGCATGAAAACCAAGGAAAGCTCTTCATGATGTACGGAAATGATCGTTTTCTCCAGGGCATGACTGAAAGGCCCATGCCCCATATCATGAAGTAATATGGCAATTGTAACAGCTTCAGCTTCATTATCAGTTATCTCAATTCCCTTGCTCCGTAATACTTGCACGGCTTTACTCATAAGATGAACAGCTCCGAGTGCATGATGAAATCTTGTGTGATTTGCGCCGGGATACACAAGGTTACTTAAACCCAACTGCTGGATACGTCTGAGCCTTTGAAACCATGAATGCTCAATAATATCAAAAATAATTTCATAGGGTATTGTAATAAAACCATACACCGGGTCGTTAAAAATCTTTCTCTTATTCAAAGGCGGTTATTGATTTGTAATTTTGAGGTTATTGATAAGCAAAAATAGAAAACATGAGTATAAAAATTTTATGGGCAGATGATGAGATTGAAATGCTAAAACCTTTGATCTTGTTTCTTGAGGATAAAGGATATACAGTAGATCCTGTAAGTAACGGATTGGATGCGGTTGATAAATGCCTGGATCCTGATATTAATCTTATCTTTTTAGATGAAATGATGCCGGGCATAACCGGCCTGGAAGCGTTACAGCAGATAAAAGAAAAACGCCCTAACATCCCCATAGTGCTCATTACAAAAAACGAAACAGAAAACCTGATGGAAGATGCCATAGGTTCACAGATCAGTGACTACCTGATAAAACCTGTAAAGCCGCAACAAATGTTGCTCACAATTAAAAAACTGGTAGATAACAAAAGACTGGTAAGTGAAAAAACTGATTCGAGTTACCAGAAAGAATTTCAAAAAATATTTTTCAGCCTGCAGGATAATTTAGATCATGAACAATGGTATGACATCTATAAAAAAATAATTTACTGGGAGTTGCAATTGGATGCTTCTGCTTCTACAGGAATGAAAGAAGTACTCAGCTCCCAAAAAAGTGAAGCGAATGTTGGGTTCGGAAAATTTATAGATAAAAATTATCTGAATTGGTTAAACGGAAAGGGCAATTCCATCCCGGTTCTATCCCATACAATGCTGAAGCAAAAAGTGTTTCCACTGTTACAAGATAAGATACCAACGTTTTTTATACTGATAGACAATCTTCGTTATGATCAATTTAAAACTATTGAACCCCTGATAGCTGAGAACTTTAAAATGGTACAGGAAAGTTATTTGTACAGTATTTTACCAACTGCAACTCAATATTGCAGGAATGCAATCTTTGCCGGGTTACTGCCCTCAGAAATAGAAAAAAGAATGCCTGGGCTTTGGTTGAACGATGAGGATGAAGGAGGAAAAAATATGCAGGAACCGGAATTTCTTAAAGACAATATTGTACGTAATAAACTCAACATTAAATATTCTTACAACAAAGTGTTACACTATAGTGACGGTAAGAATTTAGAAGATAATATATTAAACTTGCTAAACAACGACCTGAATGTGATCGTATATAATTTTGTTGACATGTTGAGTCATGCCCGAACAGAGATGGAAGTGTTGAAAGAGTTAGCGAATGACGAAGCAGCTTATCGCTCATTAACTAAAAGTTGGTTTGATCATTCCCCCTTACATAATGCATTACGCAAACTTGCAGGCAAAAAAATACGGATCATTATTACCACGGATCATGGGACCATCAGGGTAAACACACCCAGCAAAGTGGTGGCAGACAGGCAGACAACAACAAACCTTCGATATAAAAGCGGGAAAAATCTGCAATACAATAAAAAAGATGTTTTTGAAGTTCGTAAACCTGAAGAAGCATTCCTCCCCCGCCAACATATCAGCAGTACATTTATTTTCGCAAAAGAAGATGTATTTTTTGCTTACCCGAATAATTATAACTACTATGTGAACTATTACAAAAACACTTTCCAGCATGGCGGCGTAAGTTTAGAAGAAATGATTATCCCTTTCGCAGTATTTGAAAGTTTATAGAGTAAGTAAAGTTATTATGACGCTTTTACATGAATATATAGATGCGTTATCATCCTTTGCATAACAAGAAACTTAGCTATTTTTGCTAGACACTTACTATGTGCGCAAACTACTAACATACAAGATTGTTCCATATTCTCTGCTTCTGTTGTTTTTCTCAACAGTGGTTAGTAAAGAATATTACCACCTGTTATTTCCCCACACAGAGAAGGAATTCTGTGAACCTCATCTTGAGGAATGTAACTATTCGCAACCGACATTTAATCCTGTTTCAGAAAACGCATCTTGTTTCATTTGCGATACCAATTTTTCTGCAAGCAAAGAAATTCCAAAAGCAGAATTGCCTTGCTCAATTTATCAATTCAGTTTTGATTATACATACTTTCAAAACAACCAGTTTACAACCTACCTAATTAATCAGTCAACCAGGGGCCCGCCTGCTGAAATTGTTTAAATTTTTCCCATTTCACCGGCTTGCCGGTAGAAATAGATTTCATTTCAATTTCATTTTTTTTCATGCGAATAATTTTATTTATAGTCTTTATTTTCTTTTACAATACACATGCGTATACGCAGCAATGTAACCTTTCATTTTCAGGTTTCCTGACCGATGTAGATGATAATGAAAAGCTGGCTTTCGCTGCTGTTTATCTTGTTGAAACTAACCAGGGTACAACTTCTGATGTGAATGGTTACTTCAAAATAGATAACATCTGCAGCGGCACATATACTTTGCGTATAAAACATATTTACTGTGCTGATGTAACAGATACCTTGGTGTTAACAGAAAGTGTGCAAATAAACTACTCACTAAATCACCAAGACAATTTGCTTGACGACATAACAGTACATGCCGAAAGAACATCATACAGTGGTACGGCAAATACAGAAACTTTGGATGCTAAAGAACTGGAGTTTGTTAAAGGTAAAAGTCTTGGAGAAGCTTTGAAAGAAATAAATGGACTTACTTCATTACAAACCGGGCCTTCCATTTCAAAACCTGCCATTCATGGCTTACATAGTTACAGACTTTTGATAATGAACAATGGTGTTAGGCAGGAAAGTCAACAATGGGGTAGCGAACATGGTCCTGAGATTGACCCATTTATAGCATCTAACATAACTGTTATAAAAGGGGCGCAAAGTGTGAAGTACGGGAGTGATGCAATCGGCGGTGTAATTCTTGTTGATCCAGCCTTTTTGCCTGATTCGGCAGGTGTTACCGGGAAAGTGAATTTTGTAGGATTCAGCAATAACTATGGCGGCGCATTGTCATCACAAATTGAAGGAAGACTTAACCAGTTACCCGCATTTGCATGGAGGTTACAAGGTACTTACAAGTTTGGAGGAAACACAAAGACGCCTAATTACTACCTTGCTAACACTGCCTACAGAGAAGGTAATTTTTCATCAGCACTGCATTTCGATAGAAACAATTTTGAAACTGAAGTGTATTATAGTTTTTACAATACAAAGGTTGGTATTTTTTCAGGGTCACATATTGGGAATGTAACTGATCTTCTTGTTGCATTTGAAAGCGATACACCGTTAATTCAACAGGATTTTACTTATCAGATTGGACGGCCGTACCAGCTTATTCAACATCATCTTTTGAAATCAACTTCAGCCTTACATACAAGCAGTAAAGGTAAGTTTAACTTTACTGTTGCCTTGCAAAACAATTATCGCAGTGAGTATGATGCAGATAGGCCATTAGATGATTCACTGGCTGCTCTCAATAATCCTTCTTTATATTTTGATATAGGATCAATCACTGGAAACCTGGACTGGAAGCATCCAATAAAGAATAATTTCTCAGGAAGTATTGGAATTGATTTCATCAATCAGCAAAACATCAGTAAGTACAGTTATTTCATTCCCAACTTCAGGAGTTATGCAGGCGGGCTCTATGTAATTGAGCAATATGATTTCAGGGAATTCATGTTTGAAGTCGGCCTAAGGTATGATTATAAGTGGCTCGAAGCTTACTTATTTGAAAACTCAGAATTGACAATTGTTCCGTATAATTTTGAAAACATAAGTTGGAACGCAGGCGCCAATTACAACATAAATGAAAGTTGCAAGTTTAACCTTTTTATTGGTTCTGCATGGCGGGCACCATCAGTTAGTGAATTGTATAGTTCCGGGCTTCATCATGGGGCAGCTTCACTCGAGTTCGGCAATGAAGACCTAAATAAAGAAGTTTCCTTGAATTTACAGACGGGTATTGAGCTGAATAACGATGTATGGTTTGCTGATGCTGGTGTGTATATGTACAAGATAAATGATTTCATTTTTCTTGAGCCAACCTTACCTCCACAACTTACAATCCGAGGGGCCTTTCCTGTGTTTTACTACAAACAAACGGATGCAAACATATACGGGCTTGATGCTACAGTGAAATATCTTTTCCCGTTCAGGCTGCAAGCAGATGCAAGACTCTCTTTACTTAGAGCAAGAGATGTGTTAAATGATTCCTGGATAGTAAGTATGCCTGCTGACAGGATTGGGGGCGGTGCAACTTATTTCTTCAATACAAAGAATTGTTTTTCAGAATTATTTATCGGAACTGAGGTGTTACATGTTTTTGAGCAAATAAGAGTTCCTGAAGAAGCAGATTATGTATCACCTCCTCAGGAATATACATTATTCGGTATGCAAGTCGGAACTAATCTAAAAATGAAGCATCAAACCATCACCCTCAGCATAGAAGGTGAAAATATGTTCAATACAACATACCGGGATTACCTGAACAGGTTCAGGTATTTTGCCGATGAAATGGGAAGGAACATTACACTCCGCATGAAAATACCTTTTATATTTAAACAAATTGAATAAACAAACCGGCGCAAACCGGAGTAAAATGAATATCATGAAAAGAACAAAAATAAATTTTCATTTCCTCTTAAGCACAATTTTATCACTAGGTCTTTTTTCAGCAAGTTGTGATAAAGATGAAAAAGAGCCCCCATGCGAAAACTGCGATGAAGAAATAATAACAAGCATTGAGCTTTCATTTGAAAATATAGACAGTGGCATTGAAACAGTTTTCGCCTTTCGGGATTTAGATGGAATAGATGGTGGGACGGCTCCAACGGAATTTGA
>JBJXHH010000244.1:0-8350 GCA_046160675.1 Chitinophagales bacterium | reverse complement strand
TTACTCCAAATTTTGATAACCTGAATGATAAGTTCATGCCGAACGTAGAAGGCCTTGGCGAACTGTTGGATTTTCAGATTTATAGCAGATGGGGAACACTTGTTTTCGACTGGAACCCCGGACAACCAGGATGGGATGGTTTCTTTAATGGGAAAGAACAAGAAGTCGGGACTTATATGGTTGTGATAACAGCATATGACACAATAAAGAATACAGAACTTCAAAAAGTTGCCAATGTGATTCTCATGCGATGATAGTTTTATAAAAAGATTTTTTAATGGCGGAAAAAATTTCCGCCATTTTTTTACCAGAAATCTACTTTCATTTTCAGGATTGTACTTCTCCCTTTATCATCTATGCAACTTATTTTGGTAATTCCTTTTGCAGGTTCAAAAAAAACAGGAACGCCTGCATAAGCTTGTGCAAATAAAGTATCATTCAGGTACCAGTATATCTTAGTTACATCCGCAGAAGTATTACATGCCAGCATGATCTTTTCATGATCAGCAGGATCAACTACATACTCTGTGCTGCTGACAGGAGATACAATTTGCGGAGCTCCGGTAATAAAAACCCTTTCGCAATCGGAGTTATGATCGGGAATAGGTTCATAGGGGAGATTTTCACCCTGCATCCATGCCAGTATCTCAGGGGTATAATTCTGAAATTGTTTTTCTTTAAATCCTGAAGCGGGACAACAAGCAGAACAGTAACTTAATTTTTCATCAGCAGAAATTTTTATTGTGATCTGATGATCGCATAAAGAACTTACTGATACGCCGGGGATATAATGATCCATTACTGTTTCATCACAAAAATCAGCAGGGATTTTTCCTGAATGAGAACAAACAAACCTGAACCCAGCATTTTCAGGCATCTTATTCCAGTCTTCATTTGCCTTCTCATCTATTGCATTGAACAAATTGAATAATAATGGCGTAGCAACATTTGCCCCGCTCAGTTCAGGAACGCCTCTACCTGAAAAATTTCCCAGCCAGACTCCTATCGTGTACCTGTCGTTATAACCAATACTCCAGGCATCTTTTCTCCCGTAAGAAGTTCCTGTTTTCCATGCAATGACAGGTGCATCTTTCGCATATAAATATGCAGCGGGATAGTCAGGCCTTTCCAGTTTTTGCAAAATTTCCCCGAGCATGAATGCAGAAACATCGGAGATAATTTGTATTGAAGAAGTGTCAGCAGAATTTTCCAACCAATACAGTTTATTATAATATCCTTCATTTGCAAAAGAACAATATAACATGGTGAGTTCTTCTAAAGTAACCCCACAACCCCCTAGGATAGTAGAAAGCCCGAGTTTATTTTTTTGTTTACCAATCGTTTGAAAACCTATGCTGGTAAGTGTTTCGTTGAAATTCTTTGTTCCCAATTCATGAAGCATTTTCACAGCAGGAATATTCAGTGAGTTACTCAACGCATATTCAACAGAAACATTTCCATGAAACATTTCATCATAATTGTCAGGCGTATAACCTTCAAAATTTACAGGCACATCACTCATAATAGTTTGCGTAGTAGCCAGCCCTTTGTCAAATGCAAGCGCATACAACAGGGGCTTTAAAGTACTCCCCGGCGAACGTATGGCTCTCACTCCGTCCACCTGCCCGCCATCACTAGTATTGTAAAAATCAGCAGAACCGACATAAGCCAATACAGTGTGTGTTTTATTGTCTACGATCAGGGCTGCGCCATTGTGAATGTCAAGATTCCAGAGGCTTTTTACATGTTCACTTACAAGCTGTTCGGCAGTCTTTTGTTTTTCAATATCTAATGTTGTTCGAATGTTCGGTTTATCAGGAAATGCATAACGCAACCTCGAGCAAAAATGCGGGGCAATATCAGCAGCATGTGTTCTGAATGCTGTGAACGGCTCATGCATTGCTGTTTCAATTTCATCTTTTTCAAACAATCCAGCATCAGAAAATTTTTGTAACCAAGCATTTCTTTCCCGGACTATGACATCATTGTTTTCGCCCGGACGCAGGGAGGTTGGCCTGTTAGGGATGATGGATAAAGCAGCGAGTTCTGCAATACTCAACATGGAAGGCGTTTTCTGTAAATACAGTACTGATGCGGCTTTTACGCCTTCGATGTTGCCGCCGTAGGGAACAAGGTTCAGGTACATCTGCAAAATTTCCTGTTTTGAATATTGTAATTCTAACTGCATGGCCCTGAACATTTCAACACATTTATTGCCGACGGTTCTCTCTTTCGGTTCAATCAACCGTGCTACCTGCATGGTAATAGTAGATGCACCGCTTGTTCTGTGCCCTGAAATGATATTATTCCATGCAGCTCTGAGAATTGCAAAAGGATTTACGCCAAAGTGATAATAGAAGTATTTATCTTCTTTATAAATAATAGCCTTCTGCATTTCAGGAGTGATCTCATCCAGCTCAGTTTTCATGCGCCACTTATCATCAGATGTAAGAAAAGCTTTCAGCACAACGCCATCTTTACCCGTTACCAATGTTGAGTATTCAATGTTTGGGCGGAAAGGAAAGATGAGATACAGGGTAAAAAATAAAACAATGCATGTGATGAAAAAGATAAACATCTTTTTCATCACCCTAGAAAAGTATTTCTTTGTGAAATATTTCCCCGCAAAGTTTTTTATAACTGGACTAAGTTGCATCACCTGTTAATTTGAACCCAGCCTGCGCCGTTATAACTGTGATATTCCTCATTATACATTGCATCCGCCATCACAGGTCCCATCCTGTATACACCCGGAGATACTGCCCTGACAATATAATAGTAATGCGAGGTGATAGAAGAAAGATCACAATAGAGATTGATACGATCATCTCTTATATCTTCATAGGCGCATTTGCCGCCATCCTTCACCCAGTTTAGCAAAGAAACCTGTCGCAACCTGTCATTTTCAATCTCAAAACCAGCCGGAAGCATGTCAGTAATTACAACATTCTCTACAGTAGTATTCGCTTTCGCAGAGATCTTTACAACTACAAGATCATTTTGTTTTATTGATCTCAGATTGGTTATTTCATGCCCCCAGCGATCAAAGAATTTTTTTCTAACAGTCATAAAACTATCTTCCTGTTTAAATGAACCGTCTCTGGTAATCCCGCTTATCATCCAGAAATAATACAATTGCCCTGTTCCTTTTGCTTCTATTTCTATTTTGGAGTTCAGCAAATTCTTATCACTTATCACAAGGTTTTTCCCGGAAAATTCGGCAATTGATTTTCCATCAGATCTGATGGTTGCTGTAACATTACTGTCTTTTGATCTGCGACTGACTTTCCCAAGCGCAACAAAACCAAAAGCATTCTCCTGTGTATTCAGGTACTTTGCTGCCTGCATTTTCTGGCTGAGTTGTTTTGCCAGCATCGGAATCTGAACATGTTCAGGGTCAGCTTCCAGCAGGCAATTCAGCGAAATTGCAAGATCCCGAATAGGAGAGTGGAAACTGCCTCCAAACTGCTGCACTGATTCTTCTCCGGTGAACTCAGTAGGTAAGATCTTTTGCATCGTTTTCATATCGCCGGCTAATCCGTAACTTGCCGCAAGCAGGTATTTTCCATCCAGCGGAATATAACTTGGGTTCGCTTTGTAATAATTCATCGTTGAGATTTCAGCTTTCCCTGCCAACGCAAGAACGTACAATGAATAGAATGCTTCTTTCGGGGCAATCTCTTTTACTTTACTATCATTATAGAAGTACTGGAAATTCCTTTTTTGCTTCAGCATTTCTTTCATGTAAGCGCAAATATGATCAATCACCCTTTCATCAACATCATAACCGGCTTTCTTAGCCTCTACCAGGAAGTTACAAGCATATACACTGCCCCACCAGCTTTCACTACCTCCGCCGGGCCAATAACTCAAAGCACCGTTATACAACTGCATGCTTTGTAAAATATTTATCCCCTGCTGTACATTATGGGCCGGATCAAGGTTTTTGTTTTCCTTCCCGTACAGATCTTTCACAAGATCAGAAAAATAAATTTGCGGGAATGCGCCTGATGTAATTTGCTCAACACAGCCATGGGGGTACTCGATCAGGTAATCTAAATTTTTAGAGAACTGAATTACAGGTGAACGGCTGATGATGAGTTTTGCATTGCTGCCTTCAGGGAGAAAATTATTTGCAAACGAAACGGTTGAACTCTTTCCTGCAAGAACTTCTCCATAGCCAGATTGTTTTTGCAGGGAGGCTGCGGGGCGTACGCTTATCTCTATATTCTCCTTAAAAATTTCATTCAACGCCTCAACTTTTGTGTGTACCTCAGCATTACCTATCATATTTGTTGCACAAATTTTAAACTCAACCCTCGCTTCTTTGTTTGCATTTACAGTGAATGTTGTTGATGTTCTACTCAGCATCTTAACAGGCCCTGTAAGCAACAAGGAAACATTTCCTGAGGCCTCTTTCTCTGTAGTATTTGCTAATGTAACAGCAATAGATATAGTATCACCGGGGCTTAAAAACCTGGGCAGGGAAGTAGTTACAACTATCGGGTCAGCAACTTTTATGTGTTCTACTGCAGAACCGAATTGATCGCTTTTGTAGCTCACTGCCATCACCCGCAGGTCGCCGCTGAATTGCGGGATGTCAAAACTGAATTTTGCTTTTCCGTTTCCATCAGCTTTAATAATGCCGCTCCAATAAGAAACCAATTTCACTCTTTTCGCAAGCATAGGATTAATTCTTCCACCACCCTCGTCTCCACCTGTCAACAATTTTTTGCCTATAACTTCAGGGTAGAGATAAGCGTACATATCATAGGAATTCACCTGTAAGGCCCTTGTTCCGTAGAAAAAACTGTAGGGGTCGGGAGTTTTGAAATTTTTCACCTGCAAGATGCCTTCATCTACTACAGCTACAGTGAGCTCAGCGTTCGGCGCTGTTTGAATGCTCACAGTTTGCTTTTTGTTACTCCTGCTTTTCTTTTCAGCTGTTATTTTAACAGGAATAGTTTTAGAGACGTTGTCAACTTTTAGTGAAACAATGCCATGCGCAACAGTCAGGGGCATTGGAGTATCATCATGCGGCTTGAATAAAGTTGCAGTAACGAAAACATTCGGCAGTAGTTTGTCTGTTACAGGTAGTTCAAGTGTAGCTGTTTTTTTACTTGTATTGATATAAAAATATTGAGCAACTTTATTGGTCTCTACCGTCACCAGCATTTTTCCATTAAACGGAGTTGTGAATAGCAACTTCGCTGTTTGCCCTGTTTTATAATTTTCCTTGTCAGGAATAATATCAATGTTGCCTTCTGTGTTCACTTCAAAAGAAGTTGACCTGGTATCACTCCAGCCGTAGGCATGAAAATGCTGTTCAATGTAAGCAATTCCATCCGGCCTGCGAAGGCGAATTACATAATCCCCGCTGAATTCAGGAATAAATTTCAGGTTGTATTGCCCGTTGATCTCAATGATCTCACTCAATACATTTACTGAAGATTTGTTTGACCTGTAGCGATAGTAACCATTGTGCCGTTCTGTTACAGTAAGATATTCATCCCTGATAATATCAACTTTTACTTTTGTTTTCTGAACCAGGGTTTCATTTTTATCCAGCGCTATGATAGGTATGGTTATAACTTGTTTTGTACCGACATAGCTATCAAAATTGCCGATGCCGTAAAAAACATCTTGTGTATAAATTTTAAAATCCTGTGCGCTGTACACGGGCCTTGCGCTTTCATCAAATGCCGTTGCAAGAACAGTTCCTTCTACAATTCCCATGTCAACTAATCCGTTGGAAAGTGTGAAAGAAGCTTTGGCAGTACCGTTTTCTGAAGTTATACCCGAGGTATAGTTTGATTGCAGGGAAGTATTATTCTCCATGCTGAAACTATAGTTGGGGTATTTTTTTGAGCTGAACCAACTCCGCCTCAAATGCATATCACAACTCCATGACCTTCCGGCAGCAGGTGTGCCGAAAAGATTATCCGCCTGTATAGTTGTTGCGACTTCATCGCCCGGTAAAAATTCTTTTTTGTTAAGCGATGTTGTAACCTTCATCCTGTCAGGCATAAATTCTTCAACACTTATATTTTGTGTTGCAAGCAATATGTCATTAACTGTGTACAACTGAATGCTGTACAAACCTGTTACACAACTTTGCGGCATTTCTGCTGCGGCTTCAAATGCGCCGTTTGCATTCAGGTTTTTTTTGATGGATTTGAATTCTTTTCCACCCGGGGTAAGAATTTTTATTTTTACGGGGAGTGAGGAGATTGTTCGCCAGTTATAATCCCGCACAATGCCTGTAAAATGTACTGTTTCACCGGGACGGTAGAGGTCCCTTTCAGGATAAAGGAATGCATCATAGTTACTGGCGTTCATTCGTTTTCCGCCAACATCAAACCTTGAAGTTTCAATTGCTGTGTTATCAAAAGGAAGAAAATTAAAATCATTGCCAGTTACAGCAGTGATCATCGCTACTTCAAAGTCTCCGAAATTTTTCTGAACTCCTGTGAAGGTTGCAACACCATCAGCATTGGTAGTTATTGATTTCAGGGTTTGATTATTCCTGCTGATAAAATGAATTTGTACCCCGCTTGCGGGAGTTGCCGTTTGAATGGAATTTGCGAACACAGTGATCTCATCATTTCCAGTTTTTGCTATCAAACCAATATCACTCACTGAAACGATCTTAGATTCACCCAGCCACTGGTCATTTGTTGAGCGAACAGTAATGACATAGAAACCGCTGAATTTTTCAAAAGGATGCAGGTTGTCAAGATGCAATACGCTTGCAAAACCGGATCCTTCAAAATCTTTTGTCTGATACACTTTTTCAAAAATGTCAGTTCCGTAGTTACCTGCTTTTGAAAACCCCCTGTAACGGCTGTAATAATATTCATCATCATCATAGTATTCATTACCTCCCCAGGAGTCTTCATTTTCCCTCCGCAAAAAAGAAAGAATGTTATTCTCATAAATTTTTGCAACAGTAACTTTTATTTCAGAAACATTCACAATGTCAATGGCGAGGTTTCTGTTACCCCGGCTGTTCAGGTATTTCCCGTTGCTGTTCGCAAAGCGAAGCATAGGCTCAAGCTCAGCAAATGCAATGGTTTCAGAGTAAGCATCGGGCATTTTTCCCCCGGCAATTCCCAGCAGGGTTTCTTTTATAGTGATGGTATATTTTTCCAGCGGGTCAAATTCAGCGCTTGATATTGAAAAACCATTTGCAAGTTTATCAGCATGAAACACAATCTCCGGTTTGATGCTGATAGCATCCTGGATATTTGTGTTTGCAATTTGCTGGTTGGTAACAACATTTATAACACCCCTGAATCCATTATGCTCAGGCTCCATGCTTCGTATCTCAACATACTCGATGAACGGCAATGTTTCTTCCAGCACAATCTTTTTATCAGTTTTATAAATACTCCCCGGCGACGAAATACCTTCAGCAATGCTGATCTGTAGCTTGTCATCAGTTTTTTGCGGGCTGATGTTCCTCATAAGTATGTTCACTTTAGAAGTTATGCCTGCAGTTGTGACTACTGTCGGAACCGGCTGATTTCTAAACTGTACAGCCAGTTTCTTTGCGATAGAATCTGCATGCACAGTGGCGCTGAATGTAAGTTCGGCGTTCAGTATCACCTGCCCGTTTGCATCGTCTTTCGTCCAGAACAGGTTACTTATAGCATCAGTTAATAACGGTGTATGCACTCGCCAGTCTTTTTCACTCAGCGCAAGCCTTACATTCGTGTGTTTGTAAATGCCTTTGCCAAGCCGGATTATGTACTGCTCACTTTCCCTGAACGGCCGGGAAGGGGAGAATACAATCCTGTCGACTCCAGTGATTCGGCACATGCCGTCCATTGGCGGGTCGAATACAAGCAATTCCTCCTGCACCCAGCGGTTCGTCATACTGTCGGCGAATAAATTCCTGTTGAAAACGAACTCGAGGTTTTGAGTGGATTGGATCTGTTCGTTAAAATTTGTGTTTTTGATGGCGATGAGCTTACTGTCAGTAAGTGTGCATGAGTACAAAAAGAGCAGCACAAGAGCTGCACTACACGATCGGGGTTTCATACATTGTTGTGGTTGGTTTTGTGAGTTGTTAAATAATTAACATTGTAACGCAATCAAATGATCTACTTATTGTGTTTTTCTAAAAAATATTTTTTAGAAATGAATTCTACTTTGCTGGAAACTCAGAACAGTTAAATTTGACAAAAATATTTGCAATGAAGAAGTTTACGGACTATCTGTTGGTAGGTATTCAACTCATTTTATTCCTGTTGTACTGGTGGCAGCCTGAGGCCATTGCCCGTGTATTGCCTATAGTTTGGAAATACGCCGGATGGGGGTTGATGATAGCAGGCGGAATCACAGTATT
>JBJXHH010000243.1:0-2926 GCA_046160675.1 Chitinophagales bacterium | reverse complement strand
CAAAATACATGGTATCAATTGTGTTCAGCATTTCTTGTGCAAGAAAATGCCCTTGTGCGCCTATGGCGGTGTAGTTAAACAAATAATTTTTTTCATGTGAAAAAACATCAAGCAACCAATTGCATGCGGTTGGATATTTATGCCTTTCCATCAGGTCTATTTGTTCATCTACTGCTGCAAGGTTTACTGCCTGCCCAAGGAATTCATATCCATTATATTGCCCGATGGTAATATCCTGGCTGCCCCCGATAATGATGGGAACTATGCGTTGTTGGAGAAAATACTCCATTGCCATTTTTACATTGCCGTAGGTTTCTTCCGGTGTTTCCCCAACAATTACATCCCCTGCATCAATCATTTTTAATGGGATGCCTGCAGCAGAAAGGTTATAGAAATGTTTCCTGATGATGTCAGCACCACTTGCACTGCCGCTGTTATTAAAACTTGCCCGGCTTTCATTCACAGCCAGCAAGGCTAGTTGGATATCTGAAGTATCCGGCATCTCATGCAGATTTATGGCAATTCGTTGTCCGATTTTATATCCGGAATACTTAGCCTCTTCAAGATAACTGCCAACCCGGGCTGGCGTAAGCAAACGATTTATCATGCTGGTAAAATTGATGGATTCTTTTGACCTTTGTTAAACGTTATTGAAACCGGATTTAGTACTTGTCTATTTATTCAGTCAGCCACTACCTTTGCTTAATGCTCAACAATTTTTTTGATACGGTATTTCTGGACAACACTTACAGGCAATATGCATGGCTACTAGGGGTTTTACTGTTTGTTTTCCTGTTTAAAAAATATATTTCAAAACTGATAAGTTTACTGCTGTTCAGACTTGTGAAGAAAACACGGGCTGGCAAAATGACTGAAGAATTTCTAGAGCTGAGTTTGAAACCTGTTCAATATCTCATCATTCTCAATACTCTTTATTTTGGATTCTGTTCACTTTCCTTTCCAGAAAGATGGAAACTAGAATTCGGGGGAATTGAACTGCACAACTTTGTTTTTGGCATTTATAAATTCCTGCTTATAGTAGCTGTTGCTTTTTTGTTCGCCCGGCTTGCCGAGTTCATCACCCGGGTATTCAAAAACAAAACTTCATTAACAGATGACCCTTGGGACGACCAACTGGTAGTTTTCCTGAGAGAAGTTTTAAAAGTGTTGATCTGGTTAATTGCAGTGTTTTGCATTCTCTCCATTGTGTTTCGTGTAAACCTTGCATCTCTGTTAGCAGGAGCAGGGATTGCCGGTCTTGCTTTGGCGTTTGCCGCACAGGAAAGTTTACAAAATATTTTCGGCAGCATCGCTATCTTTTCTGAAAAACCATTTGTTGTGGGAGATTTGATTGAGGTGGATGGTATTACTGGTACAGTAGTAAAGGTGGGTTTTCGCAGCACAAGAATAAGGGCAGTTGATACCAGTTACATGACAGTACCGAATAAGAATATTGTAAATAATAAACTTAGCAATTTAAAGAGAAGAACATCCCGGCGTATTCAATTTAATCTAAGTTTAAGTTATGATACCGGTAAAGAACAATTAGAAAAGATCATTACAGCGATAAAGAAGTATGGGAATGAACACCCCAAAAAAAATGACGAAGTAAATGTAGGTCTTTACAATTTTGGAACTTATGCCATTGACATCATGGTGGAGTTTCACCTGGTGTATGAAGAATGGGAAGCTTACATTGAAACAAGAAATGATGTATTGTTTTCTATCCTTGATATTGTGAAATTGAACAATGCCCAGATAGCTTACCCAACACAATTATTGAAAATAGACAAGGAAATATCACTCTTTGGTGGGGAAAAAATTCAGTGATTCTAAGAATTAATCACTCCGCCAATCTCTAAAGATTTATTCCTCAGGTCGATGCCTCCTTCTAAAATTGATTTCAGGTTTGCCAGGTAAAACGTCCATCCTTCCATGCATCCAAGATGATATTTTATCTTGTGTTCTTCATCTTCAGGTATATTACTTTGTGTAAGTTCAACAATGGAAACAGTTTCTGAAAAAGAAGAGATATTGACAGTAACAATACAGGTTTCAGCAAAATAAAATTGGAACATGTCTTTGTGGTTTGCTCCTAAAACCCGGTTCTTTTCATTAGTACTATCCGGCCAGCCATGCCACATCCAGAGGTAGGTGTCATTCGCATCAATATCCTCTTCTGGGCTTTTCTGCCGTCCATCCGGAGTAGTGAACAGGGCGCTGCGCAGAAACCAGCTTTCCAGCCCCCGCTGTGTAGCCCAGGCATTATAAATAGTTTGAACAGGCTCTGAGATGTTTATGCGCTTGGTGAAGGATGTCCAGTTGTAAGTACTCATAAAATGTTCTTGGATATAAAGCTATCATTTTTTTTCAACCATGTATTTTTTTAATCTTATAATACCATCCTGAAAAACTATCTTTGCTTTTTAATGGAAAATTTCGAGAAAGTTCCGGCAGTATTACTTCTCAAAGACGGAACGGCGTTTCACGGATATAGCGCAGGAAAAATAGGCACTACTACAGGCGAAATTTGTTTTAACACAGGCATGACGGGATACCAGGAGATTTTTACCGACCCAAGTTACTATGGGCAGATCCTGGTGATGACAAATGCACACATAGGAAACTATGGAACAAAAGCAGATGAGGTGGAAAGTGAAGGCATAAAGATCTCAGGACTGGCAGTGAAGAATTTTACAAACTTATTTTCCCGGCGCATGACGGATAACAGTATCCAGGATTATCTTCTGGATGAAAACCTTGTTGCAATTTCTGATATTGACACAAGAGCAATTGTGCGGCATATCCGCAACAAAGGCGCCATGAACTGCATCATAAGCAGCGAAACAACGGATGTTACAGAACTGCAAAAAAAACTTGCAGAAGTGCCAGATATGAATGGGTTGGAATTATCCAGCAAAGTATC
>JBJXHH010000242.1:0-5073 GCA_046160675.1 Chitinophagales bacterium | reverse complement strand
AAATCTCCCTGTTGCATCTCTTGATATTACTTTCCTTCCTGAATATGGTAAAGTCCCTTCAAAAAAAACAGAAGTAAAAGTAGCTTATGACAACGATGCAATTTATATCGGGGCAATGATGTATGATGATAATCCTGCGAATATTAAGACACAATTGAGCGAAAGAGATGGGTATAGTATTGCTGACAACTTTACTGTTGGGTTTGACACATATGATGATGACATTAATGGTTATCGTTTTATAGTATCAGCTTCAGGCGTTCAAACAGATCAACGTATCTCGCTCAACAGTAATAATGATGCAAGCTGGGATGCAGTGTGGCAAAGCGATGTGCAAATACTGGACAACGGTTGGAGTTGTGAGATTAAAATTCCATATTCAGCTATCCGGTTCCCTTCGAAAGAAATTCAAAACTGGGGAATGCAATTTGCAAGGAGCGTAAATGCCACAGGGGAGTTTATTCTCTGGAGTCCGGTTGACCCTAATGTGTACGGGATAATTCCTCAATGGGGGAGTTTAACCGATTTACAAAACATTACTCCTCCCCTTCGTTTATCGTTTTCGCCTTATCTGAACACTGGATATCAGTGGACACCTATAAGTGATGATCCGGTTACCTATGACGGAGAAAGTATCCTAAATGGCGGCATGGATGTTAAGTACGGCATAAATGAGAGTTTTACCATTGATGCAACTGTGATTCCAAACTTCGGTGAGGTACAAAGTGATAATGTGATATTAAATCTTTCTCCCTTTGAACAGCAATTTAATGAACGCAGGCCTTTCTTTACTGAGGGTACGGAAATCTTCAATCAAATGTTCAATTTTTTAGGTTACAGAATGTTCTACTCAAGAAGAATTGGCGGGCAACCTTTTTTGTATTATGATGTGTATGATGTTATTGGCGCTGATGAAGAAATAGTGGAAAATCCTTCTGAGGTAAGTTTATATAACGCTACAAAGTTTTCAGGAAGAACTGATAAAAACTTTGGCATAGGTATATTGAATGCAGTTGCAGCCGAGGAGTATGCCATTGCAAAAAACCTGGAAACCGGAGAAGAGAGGGAAATACTTTCGAACCCTCTTACAAATTATAATATGATAGTTTTTGAGCAGGCATTAAAAAATAACTCAAAGATCAGTTTTTCCAATACGAACACTCTAAGAGAAGGTGTATACCGGGATGCCAATGTTTCAGAGATTTTATATGATATTACTAATGAAAAGAAGACCTGGAATTTCTGGGGTTTTGGCAATCTGAGCCAGGTATATGAGCTGGAAGAAGAAACAAGTGAAGGCGGTGAAAAAAATTTACCCACCCTGGGAACAAGTTATGCTATAGGCGTTTCACAATTTACTGGGAAATGGAATTTCAACATATCACATGAACTCATGACAAAAACGTATGATCATAGCGACATGGGAATCCAGTACGGAAATAATTTTACCAATAATTTTTTCGGTGCCAACTATACAAATTTCAACCCTGACAGCAACAGTGTCTTTTCGAACTACAATGGCTGGGGAAACATAAACTATCGTTCACAGGTAGACCCGATGCGTTACGAAGAATTTAGCATAAGCTTAGGAGGCAACGGGCAACTGAAGAAGAGTTTCTGGAACACAGGTTTTAATATCTTCTCAAAACCATTTTATTATTATGATTACTATGAGCCGAGATTTGAAGGTTACAAATATCATCATGCACCCTTTGCTTTTATAAATTTCTGGGGCGGCACAGATTACAGAAAAAATTTTACCGCAAATTGGAATTTCAGTTTCGGGGAATCGCCTGTACCTAAAGATCCATACATTGGTGGTGGACAATATCTGAATTGGCTTCTCAATGATAAATTTTCCTTATCACACAGTTTCGGCATAAGCAAAGACCATAGCAATTTCGGTTATGTGGATTATAGCTATGATGCAGAAGAAAACCTCACAATTTATTTCGGAAGAAGAAATATCACGAATATTGATAATGAAATCGCCACAAAATTTATTTTCGGACCAAAAATGAACATCATTGCCAGGGCAAGGCATTATTGGGGCAAGGTGGTGTATCTTGAATTTTATACTCTGGATACCGAAGGAGAAACAACTACAACAACCGACCTCGATGGAAATAATTATGATATCAATTTTAATATTTTTAATGTCGACTTTGTTTATGCATGGGAATTTGCGCCGGGCAGTTACCTGAATCTAATCTGGAAAGACAATATCTTTCAAAGTGATGATCTTGGTGAAGACCAATATTTTGAAAATCTTTCTAAAACTTTTAAAACTCCTCAAACAAACGGCCTCTCCCTCAAGATTATTTATTACCTGGATTACTTGTACCTGAAAAAAGTTTAGTGGTTTATTGTAGTTAAAAATCTGCCGTTTCAGAATGGCAGGTTTTTTTCATATATTGGATCTCCAAGAATAGGAAGGAAACTTCACGGTGATAAATCAGAATTTGTATGTTTGACAAAAAAATCAAATTGAAACTTCTTACAGGAATTTATTTTGCAGCTACTATAATAGCTTGTGCCTCTAAAAACAAACAAGATGTTGTTACTCTCATTCCTGAAAGAACAACAAATCCTGATTCTATCATCAGGGTACAAATCTCGTCAGTTGGAGACCTCATGTGCCACAATACACAGAGTATTTATGCAAAGGTGAGTGCTGACAGTTTCAATTTTTTTCCCTGCTTCGAATATGTTCTTCCTTATCTTCAAAAACCCGATCTTTTGCTCGGAAATCTTGAGACAACTATGTCAGGCAAGGGTATCCCCTACTCCGGTTACCCAAAGTTTAATACCCCGGATGATTTTGCAGAGGCACTGAAGGCAGCAGGATTTGATTTTTTAGTAACTGCAAACAATCATTCAAACGACACCGGAGAAAAAGGTATTTTGCGTACGATTAATGTTCTTGACAAACTAAAAATTCATCACACGGGTACTTTCACTTCGCAACGAGACAGAGACAGTATTCGCATTCAGGATATAAAAGGAATAAAAATTGCAATCGTTTCTTATACCTACGGGTTAAATGGTTATGAACTAACCGAAGGAAAACCCTGGCTTGCAAATTTATGTGATTCGACCTTAATTCAGTCAGATATCAATGCTGCAAAAAAAGCTGGAGCCGAAATTGTGATAGTGTTTTATCATTTCGGTGATGAGTATCAGAGAAACCCCTCAAACTATCAAAATAATTTTGTGAACTGGGCAATTGATAACGGTGCTGATATTATACTTGGCAGCCACCCACATGTGCTACAGCCTGCTTCTTTTTTCAAAACAAAAAATGCAACCCTTGATTCAGGTTTTATTGCCTATTCAATGGGGAATTTCATTTCAAATCAAAGAGATAATTATACTGATGAAGGGATTATTTTTAACATGCACCTGGAAAAAAATATGAATACAGGAAAGATTGATCTATTGAAGGTGGATTATGTACCGACATGGGTTTACAAAGGGACAAACCCTTTGAAAAAATTGCATGTTGTTTTCCCTGTTTTGAATTATGCAATGTTTGATAGTCTGACCTTCATAGGCAATATTGAATTACAGGAAATGAAACTTGCACAAGAACATACCAAGAGAAAGATGGTTGAAATGACGGACAAAATTCTCCCTTTGGGGAATTGATAACTAGGTTTTGGCATTAAATTCGTTTTGATATGAGAATGAAAAAGAAATTTGTAGTTGTTTTTGTCTTAGTGTTTACGCTTGCTAATAATGTGTTGGCACAAGGTATTTTCAAAAAGGAAAAAAGCGAAGACACTATTTATGCATTTATGCTAGATACTGTTGTAATCACTGAAAACTCACTAAAAAATTATAATTATAACCGATATAAATACATAGTAGGAAAAGTATACCCTATTGCTGACACGGCCGTATTCTTGTTAAATGAATTGGAAAAGACAGAACAAGAAATGAAAAAAAGAGATGTAAAAAAATATAAGAAAGAATTAGAGGACGACCTGCGAAGTGAGTTCGAAAATCGTCTGAAAAAAATGAGCCGGACAGAAGGAACAGTTTTGCTTGAATTAATAGAAAGAAATACCGGCAGAACTATGTATAGTATCTTAAAAGATGTGAAAAGCGGTAGCACTGCTTTTTGGTGGCAAAACCTGGGCAAATTTTATGGGTATAACCTGAAAGACGGCTATACTGCCGAAAAGAATCCGATGCTGGAAGCGGTTTTTTTAGAATATGAATCTACCCATCATGTGAAAAAATAGAATTTCCACAATAAACTCATGAAAAAAGGTTTTCTATATTCAAAAGATATAATACTTTGCAACATCTATTGTTTTGTTTTCATCTTAAACAAATAAAGTATGCAAACGTTACAAACAAATTGGGTAACCGAGGGGCGGATAGATTTTGAATACAAAAAATATATTCTGCTAGCTTACTTGCAGGATGCCTCTAAGCATTTTCAGGAACAAAAAATTTACCCCTTCTTAAGCGACCTTGTCTCTCATTACCGGAATCTGGCTGAGTTAAAAGCAAATACACAAATGCTTGAAAATAATTTCTCTAAAACTCTCAGTAAACTTGACTTTGAAAATTTTACTCTTCAATACGAAAAAATGATGCAGGATGACATTTATATGGAAGAGATCCAAAATATCATTGACTATGCCTTACCAAGAATAAATAAACATATTTCCATTGCGAGGGAAATTTATGATGAAGTAGAACATCATATCTCTATTTCATCAGTAGGGATAATACCTATTTATACAGAAGCCGGTTATTTATTGTTTCGCTCCGGAGGCGAAAAGAAAACAGCAGCCTATCAGTATGAGTTAAGTATTTTTGAAAACAATAGCGAAAAATACCGTGGTTTAAAAACACAGTTTCTTAACTGTTATCCTGATACCATTTACAATCATGCTGAGGCTATAAAATCTGACCTTATAAAAAAGAACCGCCAGTTTCCAAACCCAGCTACCTACGTTTTGAATTGTAATAAAAACTATCCCTTTAATGAAACAATTTTTCCGGTTGCCCGCAGAAGGTTTGTGCAATACCTTCAAAATGCAAATACATAGCTTTGAA
>JBJXHH010000241.1:0-22627 GCA_046160675.1 Chitinophagales bacterium | reverse complement strand
GTCGGGATTTCAGTTATGATACAAAGTTCTGTAACTCCTTGGTTCGACTTTTTGTTGAGCGCATCTGCTTTTCAAAATATTATAGAAAACGAATTAAATGGGGTAGAACTTGAAGCAAAAATTACGGCCACAACCTATTCAACAGTAACCTTTAAATTTTGGAAAAATGCATCATTCCAATTGACAGGAAATTATATGTCGCCCTCAACAAATCCTCAGGGGTATTTTGAAGGATTTTATACAGTAGACGTAGGGTTAAAGAAATCATTCATTAATGATAAACTATCAATAAATCTTTCGTTGAAAGATATGTTCAACAGTATGGAGTTTACAAATGAATTTGTTGACGCCACTTTCAATTCTACTTACAGCTTTAAACCCGTTTCCAGAATTGCCGGAATTTCTTTAAGCTGGCGTTTTGGAGATGCTATGCAAAATATTATGCCTGAGGAAAAAAACGAAGAGGAACAAAGAATAAACTTTGGAGGCCGTAACGGGTAGTATTAATAATATGTTAAGAAAAGGCAGTTCACCAAAGCTGCTTTTTTTATTCCGTCAGGTTTGGGTAAAATCCATTTATGGAAACAATATACTATAAGCATCAGGTGTTCATATGAGGTAATAATTGCAAAAATGGCTATGTTTATGGGCAAAAGGTAAAAAAGTAAAAAGATCATTAGTATTCTTTTTAAGATGCACTTTTGTTTTTTAAAAATTAGCATATATTTGCCGTTCAACTTAAAAATTCAATAAGTTAAAAATCAAAATTGTATGAGCCAAACAGCAAAAAAACCTCAAAGAAAGAGTAGCATTGGTTACCTGCCCATCCTTGTAATCATCATTAACATCATAATCGGTTTCCTGTTTTGGAAATTTGTTTGTGGCGACAAAAAACATTTCCAGGCTGATGGTCAGCCTATACCCGGAGACTACCTTGGTATAATTTATAAAGGTGGTTTTATAGTACCCATCCTGCTGGGTATTTTTCTAACGATGATCGTGTTTTCTATTGAAAGATTACTTACTATCACTAAAGCAAAGGGAAAAGGCTCAGTTGAAGCTTTCCTGCAGAAAGTAAAATATCACTTAACAAATGGGGATGTAGATGCAGCATTGAAAGAATGTGACAAACAGCAAGGCTCTGTAGCGAACGTTGTAAATGCAGGTTTACATAAATACGCAGAAATGAAGATGGACAAAGATGCGAACATGGAACAAAAAGTACTAAACATTAGCAAAGAAATTGAAGAAGCTACAGCGCTGGAAATGCCTGCACTGGAGCGCCATCTTCCAATTCTCGCTACCATCGCTTCCATTGGTACACTCATCGCCCTGCTGGGAACAGTAATCGGGATGATCAAAGCCTTCTCGGCGCTTGCAACTACCGGTACCCCAGATCCGGCGGCACTCTCAGCGGGTATCTCTGAGGCATTGGTAAACACTGCTATTGGAATCGGAACTTCGGCTTTTGCAATTATCTTTTATAACGTATTTACAGGTATGATTGATAAACTTACTTACGGAATTGATGAGATAGGTTTCAGCATCAGTCAGACATTTGCGGCTAAAGAAAAGTAAATCAAAATAAAAAGCATTGAACAATGCCTAAAATAAAATTACCACGGAAAAGTACAGCGATTGACATGACGGCTATGACGGATGTGTCTTTCCTGTTGCTTACATTTTTCATTCTTACTGCCAAGTTCAGGCCTTATCAACCTGTGGTCATTGATATCCCTTCATCCAGTTCAGAGTACAAAGTACCAGACCCTCTTATGACTATTGCAGTGGATAAGGAGGGCAAGGTATATTATACCCTTTCCAGTCTGACCCTAAAGAGAGATGCTTTAACGAATATGATTGAAAAGTACGGGGATAAATACCCGGATCTGAAAGGCTTGAGCGACCAGCAGAAAGAAGTATTTACAAGCATGGAAATGATGGGTTTTGATATCAGGCAACTACCCGAAGTATTGAACAAAGGGAAGAAAAACCTGGAAACAATAAAAGGCGAGGACATGCCGGGAATACCAATTGATTCTTTAAATAACCAACTGGAAGATTGGCTCATGGCAGGACGTTATGCGGAACCGAAAATGCGGATAGCAATTAAAGGCGACGCAAAAACAAATATTATAACTGTACAAGAAGTAATTAAGATCATAACCGGCGACAGGGTGGGGGTAAATACATTCAATCTCATTACCTCACTTGAAGGGTCGGCAGTAGCAACTAAACAGGAATAAAAAAATACAACTATGGCAGATATTCAAACCCCGGAAAAAGGGAGTCATGGTAAACATGGTAAAGGTAAGGTAAGGAGTAAGAAAATGTCAACCCGGGTAGACTTTACCCCAATGGTGGACCTTGCCTTCCTGCTCATTTCCTTCTTTATGCTCACAACTACGCTTGCCAAGCCCCAGGCCATGGAGCTGAACATGCCTAAAAAAACAGAGGAAGAAGACAAAGAAGACGTTAAAGAAGGGTGGGTGTTAAATGTAATACTGGACAAAGACAACAAGATCTGGTATTACAATGGGTTAGTAGTATTTGATATGAAGACAACAGATTATTCACCTGAAGGCATCAGAAAAATAGTATATGACAAACAAGAGGAAGTAGGGCAGAAATACGAGAACCGTGAAAAAATGATTTGCATTATAAAAATGACAAAAGACGCTACTTACAGGAATATGGTGGATATGCTGGACGAAATGGAAATAACTGATACAAAGCGTTATGCCATTCAGGATATCAGCCCGCTAGAAGAGGAAGCGATTGCAAATGGCGGAGTGCTTGACCCTTCTAAGGTTGTGGAAACAGTTACCGAATAAAGTAAAAAAAATAATTTTGGTGCATTATGGATTTGGGAACCGATATGCATCATCAAAATGAACCTTCAAAATCCATTGTGAATGGACGATAATAAAAAATACCTTACAGCTTCCATGGACGACATCGTATTTGATGATCGAAACAAAAGCTATGGCGCCTATTTTCTCAGGCACATTCTCAACAAGAATACACTTAGGGGACTAGCATGGTCTGTGGGTTTTAGCGCAGTACTTACTGGGCTTACCTATGCAAATCTTTCATTTTTAGGAAAAGAGAAAGATGAAGAATTAATAACAACTGTTACCCTGGAGGAGCCACCTCCATTAGATGAAGCAGCTCCACCACCGCCTCCACCACCACCACCACCGCCACCAACAAGGCCAACGGTAAGGTTTGTGGAATACCAGGCTTTAAAAGATGAACTGGTGGCAGAAGATACTATTGTATTTATTGAAGAACTAAAAGATCAGGAAATAGCTACAGTTACACAGGAAGGAGATATCAATGCTGATATCGTTGTTGAAGAACCAGTAATAACAGTTGCTGATGAACCTGTAGTAGATGATAAAAAAATATTCACAGTAGTTGAGCAAATGCCACAATTCCCGGGTGGGGATGCCGCCATGTATGAGTGGTTAAAAAAGAATATTGAATATCCAAGAATAGCCAGAGATAATAACATCCAGGGGAAAGTATTTGTGGGATTTGTTGTTGAAAAAGACGGTTCAATAACAGATGTGCAGGTGAAAAGAGGAGTAGATCCCTTGCTTGATGCAGAAGCTGTAAAGAAAGTTAAGATGATGCCGAAATGGAAACCGGGGAAACAGCAAGGAAATGCAGTGAGGGTAAGTTATACTATACCTGTTCAGTTTAAATTGAATAATTAAAAAGCATAATACTACCTTTAGAATTGCAATTATTGGCATCCAATAATTGCAATTCTTTTTTCAATATATGAGTAAAAATATTTTAACGAATCCGATACAGTTATTGAAAACAGTAGCTTCCGTACTATATATTGTTATGGGTATCTTGCTGTTATACCGCCCCTTCACACTCACATTTCTTAACGAATCTGGAAACAGGATGCTTGGGGCTTTATTATTGGTCTATGGCTCCTATAGAGGCTTTAGATTATTCAATGAATTAAGGGGAAAAAAAGAGTAGGAAAATGATTATTATGCAAGCAAATACATATAGGGTATCTACAATTCTTTTGATACTAATGAGTTTATATGCATGCAAAAAAAATGAAAGTGCTTTTACAAACAGTTTCGAAGTAAATAAAGGAAAGATTGAAATAATAGCCGATGAAAATTACGAACAAATAACTGATGAACTAATCAAAAGTTATGAAAACATCTTCGATAGTACTGATATAGTGCCAACTTACGAAAATGAAAATGCGGCAATCAGTAAGTTTATGAATGACTCAATTCATCTTATGCTTATAGGCAGAAGGCTGAAACCTGCTGAAATAAATAACGCCACTCTCAGTCAAGGCATACCCCCGAGAGAGCATATAATAGCTTACGATGCCATTGCAGCTGTAACTTTAAAAAATTCAAATGATACACTGTTTGATCTTGATGCATTCATTGCAAATCGTAACGGCAATGTAAAAAATAAATTTTCTGACACAAAATTCATATTCACCAGTGCTCAATCGGGTACCTTAGCTTATCTTTTTGAGAAAACCGGGCTTGCAAACCCATCAACGCAAAATATGTTTGCCGTTGACAGTTTGCAGCAGTTCATTTCTTATCTGCAGAAAAACACAAACACAGTGGGTTTTTTACCCTATACCTTAATAAGTGATATTGATGACCCTCAGGTGAAAGAAATACTGGAAGATATAAGCCTCATGAAGGTGGTGCACACAGATACCTCAGGAAGAAGGATGATAGTAGAACTGTCGCAGAGTACTATTGCAACGAAAGAATACCCGTTGGTGAGACCCATAAATCTTGTGCTGGGGAATGCATCGGAGAGATTAGGTACGGGTTTTGTAAATTTTATGTACAAATCACAGCCGGGAAGGATATTTTTGAAGGCGGGATTGATTCCCGCACAAATACCCGAACGGCAGATTAAAATAAATACGAACTAAAAATGAAAATGAGAACCTTTAAACTGATGCTTGCAATCTTTGCTTTCCAGTTTATGCATGCACAAAATATGGAACAAGCAAAACAATTGATAGTTGCTGAAAAGTTTGCTGATGCAATGCAGGTGTTGAATACGCTAAAAAGCAACACGGAAAATGCAGCAATGGCAAATTACTATCTCGGTGTTGCCTCCGTGAAAACAGGAAATACAGATGCTGCAAAAAACTACTTCATGCAGGTACCGGAAGGTGACAGGGATTATACCAGCCTTCTTGCAAGAGGGAGGGTAGCATTACTTAATAAAGATGTTGTTAATGCTAAACTGCTACTCGACAAAGCTGTTGCTGTTACAAAAAATAAAAATGCTGAGGTGATGTATGAAGTGGGTGATGCATATGTTTCTCCAAACCCAGTTTCAGTAAGTGAAGCAATAGGGTATTTGGAAAGTGCTGTAGCAATTTCCAGGCAAAACCCAACTTATTACCTACGTCTGGGCGATGCATATCTGGTGAATAAAGAGGATGGTAAAGCTTTATCTCAGTACGAAAATGCTGTTTCTTTCAATGATAAACTTGCTATCGCATGGTTGAAGATGGCGAGAATCAACTCTAACGGGCATCTATTTGATGCATCATGTGGGAACTATGAAAAATTCCTCGCTATTGATCCGAATTATGCAATTGCATGGAAAGAGTATGGTGAAAACTTGTACTATGCAGGCAGATATGCTGAGGTGGAAGCAGCTTTTGTTAAATATGTCGAGTTGAACAATAACGACAAAGAAGCACAGATGGATGTTTGTATTTTGAAATACACTTTTGAAAAATATGAAGAAGCTATTGAATGCTCTGAAAGCTATCTGACAAACACAAACGATACGATGAACTATGTAGCATGGAGGATCATAAGCTGGAGTAATTATGAACTAAAAAATTATAATGCAGGGTATGATGCTGCCATGAAATTCTGGGGTATTGATGAAAAGAAAACAAACCCATCTGACTATATATACTCTGCAAGGCTTGCTTCCCAATTGAAAGATACTGTTCGTACGATGTTCTTCTTTAATGAAGCTTTGAAAAGCGATTCAGTAAGCGCCGAATTATACTCTGAGTACGGCAAAACACTGTTTAGCATGCGTAAGTACCAGGATGTTGCAGATATTTTTGAGGAAAAGAATGCGAAGTACGGGAATAAGCCCTTAGATGTATTTTACCTGGGAAATGCTTACTACAGGTTACAGAATTATTCAAAGGCAGATTCATCTTTCAGTGTTTTCATTGAATCACAGCCGAATTCTATTGACGGGCAATTGTGGAAAGCTAAAACTCTTGCTAGGATTGATACGGTAGATTTTGAAGGATTGGCTTACCCTTATTATCAGAAGTTTATTGAGCTTGCTGAAACCGATGTGCAGAAAAATAAAGTAAACCTGATAGACAGTTACCTATATATGATTGGATATTATGCAGATAAATTAAAGGATGTAAAAACCGCAAAAGAATACTTAACAAAAGTTCTTGAGCTGGATCCTGAAAATGATCTTGCAAATCAATATAAAGGAACTTTAAACTAATCTTTCTCCAATACATACTAAAAAAAACTCCTGCAATTTGCAGGAGTTTTTTTATGCTCTAAAATGAATTTAAAACGGGAGAGTAATTGTAATTGTAAAACTTCCAACAGTAAGAATTGCTTCATTGTCGCATTCTCCTTCTCCGTAGTCGATAGTTCTTGTTTCTTCTCCTTCAGGAGTAATTTCAACCTTACCACTAACTATCCAATGACAATCCATCTCTTTTCTTAAAGCTTCTGTAATAGACATGGCAAAAGGAATATCTAACCTGTTTATGCCAGCCGAACTCCCTGTTATTGAATATACATCATCATGAATATCAGCAGTAGAAGAACCTTCCACCCATTCTCTTTCCCTTGTGCTGTTGTATTCTATGTCACTTCCATCAGTAAGGGTTATAACTGCGTCAGCAACCACAACTGAAAAATACATATTGCCTGCATCATTCAATCCAAGGTTCGTAACTGTTTTTGTTCCTTCAATATGAACTCCGTTTACATAGTAGTCTTCAGGAACAACTGTGATCACTGTACCTTCACTCATATAAAGACCTGTAAAGGTTGCTATAACCTTTCCGCTGCGTTCCACCCCGAAATAACCGGTGCACCCGGTCCCGAAGTCAATGGTCATGGTATTCGGGAAAGTGCCAAAAGGTTCACTGAAAGTAACTGTTGGGCAATCGGAGGAACTTGTTTTGTTTGCTGAATTATCAGGGGCTGTAAAACCTGCGAACCCGTTATCTGCCGCCGAGTTGTTTACAACCGAGTATAGGTCGTTGAAATGAGTTTCAGCTATGCCATTATCAATGCCGGTGGTAGTTTCCTGGTTTTCATCTTTGCGGCAGCCTGTTAAACTGATAACCAGGATGCCGGTGCTGAGAGCGAAGTTTACAATTGTTCTTTTCATAATTATTGATTTTTGCAGTTTTTGACTGTACCTGCACAAAAAGGTTTAAAATGGGGTTAAGGCCTGCTAAATGTAATGGTTTTTGGGATTTTCAGGCAGTATTTTGTACTTTTGCGCTCCCGCAAAATGTGGGGTAAATATTAAAAACATGTATCAGTACGAAACTGTCGTGATCTTTACTCCGGTTCTTAGTGACGACGACGTTAAAAGAACCTGTGAGCTTTACAAAGATTACCTGAAGCAACACGGTGCACAAATAGTGCATGAAGAACTTTGGGGCCTCCGCCAGCTTGCCTATCCGGTGAAACGGAAGACAACCGGCATTTACTACATTCTTGAATACCAGGGAAACGGAACAGAAGTATCGCAGGTGGAAGTACAATTCAGCCGTGACGAAAATGTTCTGCGGTATCATACCATTCGCCTGGACAAGTTTGCCATTGATTACAATGACCGCAAGCGCCGTGGAGAAATTGGCAGGCATAGGAAAACAGAAGAAAAAAAACCAGTTGAAACAGAAGCATAAAGGAGGAAGATTATGGCTACAAGAAAAGATATAAGATACCTTGCTGCTCCCAAACTGGGAAACTTGCGCAAAAAGTATTGTCGTTTTAAGAAAAGCGGCATACGGTACATTGATTATAAAAATCCTGAGTTCCTGATGAAGTTCATTAATGAACAGGGCAAGATATTACCCCGCAGGCTCACTGGAAATTCATTAAAGTTTCAACGCAGGGTTGCGCAGGCTATTAAAAGGGCCCGCCAGATTGCATTATTGCCTTATGTTGCTGACCTGTTAAAATAAAAGGAGGAAAAAAATGGAAGTTATATTATTAAAAGACGTAGAAAAACTGGGTGATGCTAACAGCGTTGTAAAAGTTCGGGATGGTTACGGACGGAACTACCTTATTCCCCAAAAACTTGCAGTAGTGGCAAATGACGGCAATCGCCGCATGCTTGCTGAACTCGAAAGGCAAACTGCCGTGAAAGATGCAAAAATACTTGCCAAGCTCGAGCAGATGATGGATACCTTTAAAAAAACTACAATCAAAGTGGGTGCAAAGGTTGGGCAGAATGATAAAATTTTTGGAAGCGTAACCAACGTACAACTTGCTGAAGCTATTAAAAAACAAATAGGTGTGGAGATAGACAGGAAGAAACTTGTTATGCCAGGAGAAGTGAAAACTACAGGCGCTTATACTGCTAGTATAAATTTACCCGGTGATAAGAAGGTGGATGTGAATTTTGAGGTGGTGGAAGAATAAAGAAGTTGGAGAAGTTTTATTTTTAAAACTTTAAAAGCCCGGTTCAGCAATGACCGGGCTTTTTTGTTAGATACCTTTCTCTTTCAAAACGTTTTAGTCACTTTAAAGAACATCGTTCTTCCCATGTAAGGCGCTCCGATAAAATATTGCTGTTCATGATTATATAAGTTAGTGAACAGGAGAGAAAACTGAGAATCTTTCCACCATGGTGCAAAGTAATTTAAAGTAAGATCCATGTCATGCACATCTTCTACGATGCCTACATAAGCGCCCGAGTTTGCAGGGAAACTTTGCTGCCAACGGAATGTAACTCCAATATTGGTGTTTATCTTGTCTATCATATAACTACCTCTTACACCAATTTTATTTTTTGGTGCGTTCAGTGCAATGTATCCTAACTGTGCACCATCTACAGCAACTGAATCTTTATCAACCCAGGAATATGATGCTGAGAATATCAAGTCGTCAGTGGCGTAAAAAGTTGCGCCCAGGTCAGCACCGAACACAGTAAGCTCACCAATGTTAACGTATGTAACATACAAAGAGGCGTCATCAAACTGTGTAGGAACTACAGTTCCCATCGGAACTCCTGTACCTGCGCCCACAACTGTTGCTATAAATTCTTCCAAACCACTGCCATCCCCGTTTGCATCCAGGTTTGCATCTACTATTCCTTGTGTTATGCTATTTGAAGGGTCAAAGTAGGCATCAGTAATGTAGGGTCCAACTTCTGCTGCAAGAGTAGCTGAATCAAGAAACACATTGGGTGTAATGTTTGTGAGCGGGCTTACAAAATCTTTGTAATCTGTTCGGTAAGCATCTAATGTTACAAATAGTTTGGAGTTGAACAATCCGCCTTTCCAGCCAAGTTCATAAGTGTTGGAGGGCGAATTGCGAATGCCGCCGTAATCAGTAACTGTTGATGGATCTACAGTTTCAAATTCACTGGTTGTAAGGTTAAGGAGCCCGAGTGAATTGCTAACATTGGAACTAATATCTATAGGGATGAGCGGGCCAAAGAAGAGTTTTACCTGGGCAACGGGAAGGCCAGTAGCTTCAGCTATTCCATCATATAGTAATGCTATTGATTCATCCCATGTAATATTATTGAGAGTACTGTTTCCGCCAAGGGAATAATATTGTGAAGGATCGTCACCTATGAACTGAGCGAAAGGTGAATGAAACTGTGGCAATCCGTTCTCATCATAAGAATATGTAAATCCACCTCTGTTACCCACCGCCCTAGCACCAATACTTGGCAGGTAATCCATGTCGAATAAATTTTGAGAGTATGCCCCGAGGTCTCCAAGATCTATTAATTGTAAAATATCAAGATTTAAGTTATTAGATGATGGAGCACTGAATGACCGATTGAAAGTTGCCCGAAAAGTTTGTTTTGCGTTTGGTTTATATACAAAAGCAGCTCTGGGTGCAAGAAACGGATCGTCAACAAAATTGTGGTAATCATACCTAAGAGCCCCTATGATATTAAACTTTTCATTGATTTTGTAATCTCCCTGAAGGTAGCCCCCCACTTCAGAAATAGCATCATCATCTTCATTCCTGCCGTTAATAGTCCCGTTAGTGTTTGGCCTTGTAAGGATCATATCTACACCATACACAAGGTTCAATTTATCATCCGCAAGATCGCTGGAATATTGAACCTGACCGGCATAAACCTTTGAAATATCCGTAATATAATCACCTGTTCTAAGAAGATATGTTTGTCCGCTGTTACTACCGTTCATAAAAACTTGTGCAAAGAGCCGGTCGTATCTGAAGCGCAACTGGCCGTAGTAATATTTCCAGTCTACTGCCTGGCCGGCACCTATACCAGTAAGTTCAATACCATCGTTTTGAGTCATACCACCGGCAAGAATAAATTCCATTTTGTCTTTCGGGCGAATATCAAATCTCAGATCTAACCCGATCTTTTGCAGCTCATTGTTCCTGATATTATCAACTGAGTCAGCATCATTTTGCCTCCCTTCAGACGTTTGATACCCTTTTAAAATCCTTCCCGGCTCAAAGGGATCATCATATAACCAGTCAGTTCCGGAAAAGTAAGTTGTTAAAATCTTATAACCGAACTTCTCAGAAATTCTTCCAGCATGCCTTAGTGCTGCTGTGTACATAAGCCTGTCACCTACAGATTCATAATCAAACTGAGGTATATAATCTGCAGAAATAGTATCAGTAACTGGGTCAATCGGGTTTGAAATGGCAATTGTGTCAGAAATTTTGCTTCGGAATCCAATACCTGCACTAAATGTAGTTAAGTAGTTTTTTTCCTGGTCAATGGGAGATTTTGTGATCATGTGTAAAACGCCGTTAGAGCAATTTGGTCCATAAAGTGCTGATGCCGGACCCCGTAAAATTTCAATCCTTTCAAGATCGGTATTATCGGTTGGGATGAACATGTTTACATTCACCCTGAGGGAAGGAACTGTTGCATAACGGTTATCTACCATAGTTAATAAGGCACCCGAAAAAATATTATTGAAACCACGGGTAACTACATTTGTTTGAACCAATCCCGTGTTCATAATATCTACACCCGGTGTAGCTTTCAGGTTATCAACTGGGGAAATGGCTACAGTGTTTCTAATTTGTTCGGTGGTAATCAGACTTATACTTGCCGGGGCATCTAATATTTTTTCCTGACGGCGGGAAGCACTCACAACTATTTCATTCAGCCCGATATTTGCTGCTGACAGCGAAACATTCACAACATTGCCGGCAACAATACCAACTTCTTTCTCAGCATATCCCACAGAACGGAAAACAAGGACATTTGCATCTATTGGAATGTCAATCGAAAATTTCCCATCAATATCGGTAATAGTTCCGTTGTTCAAATCATTTTTTACAAAGACACTCACTCCGGGAATAGTCTCATTGGTTTCGCTGTCTTTTACGGTGCCTGTAATGTTGCGGGTGTTTTGCGCATTTAGAAGATTCGAACATGCAAAAAGCAGGAACGAAAACAGTGTAAACGTTTTAGCCATAGTTAGAATAGTTTGGATTTTGAAGCTAATAATAAACATTAATTTTGAATTTCAAAAAACATGCACCCCCTTGCCTGTTGATAAAGAGCTGAGTGTTTGAAAACAAAGAACAAATATATTTTATTGAGTGTACTTTTTCTGGCAGGTTTTGCCGGAAGTTATGTATTGTATAATCAGGCGAAAAGTTATTATGATATAGGTAAGACTACAAAAGAAATACAGGCAGAATTTAGGCAGTTGCAGCAAGAAATTGTAAAAACAATTTCCGATGAAAAAGTTGTTAGTAACCTGCTAACGGATTCCTATACGTTCGAAGAATTCCAACACTTTGTAAACCTCCCCTTTGGACTTATCGTGTATGAGAATGATACAGCAGTAATGTGGACAAACAATACCATCATTCCAGTGCAGGCACAGCCGGGGCAAAATGATGTTCCACTTTTAATTACGGAAGCGAATGGAAATTATGTCGTTTTCAGGCATGAGTTTGAAAAGTCAAACATCAGTACTATTGGATTTTTGCCTCTGCGTTTTGAATATGGAATTGAGAACAACTATCTCACAGATATTAAAACCAAAGGTATTTTCATCCCTTCCAACCTTACTATTTCAGCAAAAAATGCGGTAGGGGCATATGCCATCCATGATAACCTGGGAGATCCAATTTTCTATATCCAACATGATGCATTAGCAAGTTTTACTCCGCAATTTAACAGTTGGTTTTATGTTTTTCTTGTAAGTACAATTATCCTGTTGCTTGTACTGATTTTCATTTTCTGTGAAACAGTTGTTAAACGGTATGGAAAAGTAGCGGGTATTGTTGCTCACTTTGTTTTGCAAGTAGGGGTATTTATATGCATTCAAGGACTACTTGCAAATCCGGTTTTTAAATATATTCCTCTTTTTAGTCCTTATTATTATGCTTCTACAGGCATTGCGTCTTCCATCGGAAACCTTTTAATCAAAATTGCTTTTGCCTTCTCTTTTAGTTTGTTTTTTCTCAAATACTTTTATGGTTTTTGGAAAAGTCGTTTTCAGAATGTAGTAACTCTAGTTTGCAGCACCATTCTTTTTTTCTTGGGATTGTTAACGCTTCGCATTTTCCATAGTTTGGTTTTTGATTCAGATATTTCTTTTGATATCTATAATTTCTTTTCCCTTGATTTTTTCAGCCTGGTAGGGATATTTTGTATCGCAGCTATATTGCTTGTGTTTTTGCTTATCAGTATAAGGCTTAATGACTTTATTTTCAGGAATAATACGTCTGTTACCGCAATAAGCAGTATTGCGGCTGGAGGGTTAATGCTGCTCTTATTTATGTATTTCGTAGTTGGAAAAATTGAATGGAATGTTCTCCTGTTTTGCGGGGGTGTTTTTGGTATACACCAGTTTTTATACAAGCGCAAGTTGCATTTACGAAGTTTCCCTGCTGTAATGACCTGGCTCATATTTTTTTCTGTTTTCAGTGCCTACATTTTTTATTCCACCCTCTCAGAAAAAAGTGAAGAAAACAAAAAGTTATTTGCCCTGAAGAAATCTGTGGAAAAGGATGCTATTACGGAATACCTTTTTAAAGAAGTTGAAAATGAAATAACCCGTGACCTTACATTGCAACTTGCTGTTTATGATGCCGGGGAGATGAAACAGAATATCCTAAACCAGGTAAGGCAGGATATGCAGAACAACTATTTCAAAAAATACGACAATGATATTTTTATTTATGAGAATGACAGCTTGCTTGTAACCAATAATAAGGACAAAAACATCAGCCGATGGTATTTTATTGATGCTATTGAAAATAATGGAGAGTTTACTTCACCAAACAGTAACTTGTATTTTATTAATGATAATACCGGGAATTATTATTATCTGGCAGAACTTATATTGCGTAAAGATTCTATAACTGAACAAGTGGCATTTGTAAGGTTAACCCCCAAGCGGTTTTCAAACCAAAGCATTTACCCGGAATTGTTGATTGATGATGAACTGAAAACTCCCGAAAGTTTCGCCAGTTTTGATTATGCTATTTATAACAACAATTCACTGATTGAACGGGAAGGCGAATTTTCCTACCCCATAATGGATGTTTTCTATGTTGAAAAAGACGATGAGTTTAAAAAAGAACAACTTAACGGATATGATCACCTGGTTTATAAAGTCAATGACAATAAGAAGGTAGTGATATCAGAACCTGAGCCAAGTCTTATTGAGCCTTTTTCTTATTTTTCTTATCTCTTCTTCGTTTACTTATTATTTGTAGGAATTGTCATTGCGATCAATTTCATTACCCAGATCATGAATGGAAGGATACACTTGAAAGAATGGTTTGACACCACATTGCAAAACAAAATACAGGTTTCAGTTATCAGTTTAATAGTATTTGCATTTGTGATGATGGGTATTGCCACAATCCTTTATATTATTAATCAGTATAATACTTCTCACAGGCAAAGGCTGCTTACAAAAATAGAAGCGGTACAAACGAATATTGACTATATTTTTGATGAATCGAAAAGAAATGCTGATAAGGCGGTGTCTCCGATTATGCTCAAACGCATTACCAACAGGGCCACAGAATTATCTGAGATTCATGACATGGATATTAATTTGTTTTCACCATCCGGGAATCTCATCACTTCATCACAACCGGATATTTTCTCAAAAGGCCTCATCTCGGAAATGATGAACCCCCTTGCTTATTTTAAAATGAGTTGTGATAAAGAAACCTGGTATATACAAGATGAAATGATAGGGAAGTTGAAATATTTATCTGCCTATGTTCCTATCATGCATAAAGATGGCGAAGTCTTGTTCTATCTTAACCTGCCATACTTTGCTACAGAACAAAACCTGCGGGCTGAGATCTCAAGTTTCATGGTAGCTTTAATAAACGTATATGTTTTATTGTTGGTTATAGCTTCAATCCTTGCATTTACAGTTGCACAAAGTATAACCCGACCGCTTGCAGCTATTACAGGGACATTTAAGAACATTAAACTCGGGAAAAAGAATGAATCTATCATTTGGAAACATAATGATGAAATAGGGCTTCTCGTTGACGAGTATAATACGATGCTGAAGGAACTGGAAAAAAGCGCATCATTACTTGCAAAATCTGAGCGGGAAAGCGCTTGGAGAGACATGGCAAAACAAGTTGCTCATGAGATAAAAAACCCTTTAACACCAATGCGACTCAGTATCCAGCATTTACAAAGAGCATTACATACAAATGCACCTAATGCCCGGGAGCTTACCGAAAAAGTGACGAAAACTTTACTGGAACAAATTGATAATTTATCATTTATAGCATCTGAATTTTCGAATTTTGCTGTTATGCCAAAAGTGCATAATGAGTTACTTATTCTGAATGATGTACTCGATAATGTTGTGCATTTGTATTTGGAAAGTGAAGAAGCGGAAATTGAAATGAAACTACCGGATAAGAAAATTGAAATATTTGCTGATAAAAATCAATTGATAAGAGTGTTTAATAACCTCATCAAAAATGCTACACAGGCAATACCTGAAGATAGGGAGGGCGAGGTATCCATTACCCTGGAACAGGTTGACCACCGGGCAGTGATAAAAGTGAAAGACAATGGCGTTGGCATTCCGGAAGACCAAAAAGACAAAGTATTTGTTCCAAACTTCACCACAAAAAGTTCAGGCATGGGCATAGGGCTGGCAATGAGTAAAAACATAGTTGAATCTGCAGGCGGATACATTTGGTTTGAAAGCCAGGAAAATAACGGCACTACATTTTTTATCGAATTTCCTATCATTGAGAATTGAATAACCCATGAACTTAAAAGCAGTCTTTTCAAAATCGGGATATTGGATTTTCTTCCAGATCATTTTCGTTTACATCCTTTTTTCTTTTTGCTGGTGGTGGTATTTACTGCAAAAAAATAATAAAGAAAATTATGAGGAGCTTGTACAAAGAGAAAGACTTCTTTACACATATAACGGAGGTTCGGAGAAGCAGTTTTATGAAGATAGTATCTACAAAAACATTCGCAGCAACTACCGGAAAAAAAACCTGATGCTATTAGCTGAGGGCCTTGTCTTCATTTCACTTCTCAGCCTGGGTTTTTGGCGTATCCGAAATACATTTCGGGAAGAAATTGCTTTAACAAAACAGCAAAACAATTTCCTCTTATCTATAACCCATGAACTTAAGTCCCCGCTTGCATCACTTAAGCTTTCCATGCAAACCCTGCAGAAACGAAACCTCGATAACGGACAGGTTTTACGTCTTGCACATATGAGTATGGATGATATAGACCGGCTTGAAAACCTTGTAGAAAATATTTTGCTTGCATCAAAAATCGAAAGTGCAAATTTTCAACTCAATAAAGATTTTATCAACCTTTCTGAAATCACAGAAACTATTTTCGATCGGATTACAGAAAAATTCAAAGGGCAACGCAGGTTTGAAAAAGAAATCTGCCCTGAAGTATATGTGCATGCTGACAGGCTTTCCATCACCTCAGTAATTTATAACCTGATAGAAAACGCAATAAAATATTCAAAACAGGATTCCCTAATTAAGGTCATTGTGTCGGGAGATGATAAGCAGGCACAGTTAAGCGTTGCTGACACAGGTATTGGAATTCCTGAAAACGAAAAAGCAAAAATATTCGATCGCTTTTACCGTATTGGAAGCGAAGACACCAGGACTACAAAAGGAACAGGGTTGGGCTTGTTTATAGTTAAACAAATATTACAATATCATAATGGAGATATCGTGATTCAAAATAACAATCCCAAAGGCAGCATTTTTCGAATAACGCTCCCTGTTACATAATTTTACACTTGCTTGACACTGTTATGACATTACTCTAAATTCAGACAAAAACATGACAGTTCTGACAAAACCTTTCTATAATGCCTGCGTATTAACGTTATAAAAAAAAACCAACTGATATGCTTTACAGAATTTTAGTGGTAGAAGATGAGGACCACATAAGGGAAAACCTGAAACTCAATCTTGAATTAGAGAATTACGAAATTGTTGCTGTACCCGACGGTGCAAAAGCTTTAAAAGCGTTTAAAGAGCAACGTTTTAATTTAGTTATTCTGGATGTGATGATGCCAGAAATGGATGGCTTTGATGTTTGTGAGCAGATGCGGTTGGAAGACATGGATACTCCTATTCTTTTTCTTACTGCAAAAGATACCAGCCAGGATAAGATAAAAGGGTTAAAGACAGGTGGTGATGATTATATGACAAAACCTTTCAACCTTGAAGAATTATTGCTGCGGGTAAAAATCCTGCTCAAGCGTTCGGCAAAAACCATTTCAGCTACAAGTGAGTTCAGTGAATATGCTTTTGGTGATAACAAGATTAATTTTGTTACCTATGATGCTGAGGGTGTGGGAGGAACGGTAAAACTTACCAGTAAAGAGCTGAAACTTTTAAAATTACTCATAGACAGAAAAAATGAAGTTGTCAGCCGGCAGCATATCTTGCAAACTGTATGGGGGTATGATGTATTTCCATCGACAAGAACAATTGATAACTTTATTCTTGCATTCAGAAAATATTTTGAGAAAGACCCGAAAGAACCAAAATTCTTTCATTCTATCAGAGGAGTAGGATATAAATTTACGGATGCCTGATTAAGTAAGAATTAATGTAAAAGGCTGTGCGGAGACGTACAGCCTTTTTATGCGCTTGTAGTGCAGCCCGATCAAAACATATCAAACCCTCCGCCTTCAAAATTCTCCTGCATGCCCCTGTTTCTGCGGTTATTGTCCTGCTGCCCGAATTTATAAGTAAGTTTTGCTGAAAATACTTGTGATTCCCGCTTGCGGAAGTTTGTACTGTAATAATTTACACCTTCAGAATAGCCGCTCCATTTCCGTGTATTGAACACATCACTCATGCTAAGATTTAAACTGAGTTTATTCTTGAGAAAATCCTGTTTCAAGCCGGCATCTGCTACAAAAACTGCATCTGACTTTCCCTGTGCAAAATTCCAGGGAGTGTTGTAACTGACAGTTACCTGAAAGGATGTTGTTTTTGCAAGTTGGAAAAAATTCATCACTCGGATATTGTAATTAAATACCGTGTTTGTTAACCCAGCTTCAAGGTTTTGTGCATCCACTAAAGTTTGATTAAAATTGAAACTGCCTGTGGCATTCCACCATTTATAGAATTCACTTCTTAATATCAACTCAATCCCATACTGGTTTTCTGAATTGTAATTCTGAAAAGTCATTTTTGAGATTCCCGTTGAGTCAACTATAATGTAAGGCGATATTTCATTCAGAGTTTGATCATAAAAAACGGATGCATCAACTGTATGTTTCTCAAAGTATTTTGTAAAGCCAATCTCAAAACTGTTTTCATATTCGGGTTCCAGGAAAGGATTGCCGAAGCGTAGGTTGTAAGGATCGGAGTAATCAGGGAAAGGATTTAAAAACCAGCCGTTCGGGCGATCAAGTCGGCGGCTGTAACTAGCTGAAAACTCAGTTTTCTCATTCATTTTGTATTGCAGGTGTACACTGGGGAACACCCCGAAATAATCATTAATAAAAATTTCGTCAGTTGTTACTAACCCAGAGTTGGTATAAGTTTGTTCAGCCCGCAATCCCAATTGATAACCGAGTTTTTTTATACTTGAATTCCATATAAAATAAGCAGCAATCACATCTTCATCATAAATGAACTGGTTGCTTATTAATTCATCATTAATAAATGCATCAGCAATGGTGTCAAAACTTTCTGAACTGATGGTATTGTCTTTTATCTCTTTTGTGTATTTCACTCCCGTTTCAAATTTATTACCATTCTTAAATGGGTGCACATAGTCCATAGCTGCAGATGCATCAATATTTTCGCCCGGTTTTCCAATGTTTTGCAATAAAGGCTCGCCCAGCGGAACGTTAGCCAGGTCATAATAATTTTCATCATAATTTGTAAGATCATCCATCTCACTCATACTATAATTTCCGTCAAAACTCAGGTAGTGTTTTGTATCCTCATATATCTTTTTGTAAGAAATTCCTGCGTTATAAGAAAAGTTTTCTCCTTCGCCTACAGCTATTCTCGAACCGGTACTTGTGAGAGTGCTGTCAAGGTCAAAGAATGTATAATCAGTTGTATTATCATTTTCCATATGTCCACCATGTATCATACCGCTTAAACCCAGTGTATTTTTTTCGTTGAGATAGAAATCAATGCCTGCCCTACCCATGTTCATAGAAGAAATATTTTCTGAGTTGGATTCTGAGTTATTATAAAATACGGTGTCTTCATCAAACGTTCTTCTTGTTGTTTCGCCGCTGCCTTCCCGCCTGTCATACCTGTGTGTAAAACTTGAATACACATTTATTTTTTTATTGCGATAGTTCAGGGCAAGTCCGCCTTCATACCCCGGGGTAGTGGATATTCCCGCTGTAACATTTCCATTCAACCCGGATTGCCTGTTTTTTTTCATTACAATATTGATAATTCCTGCACCTCCTTCGGCCTCAAATCTTGCGGAAGGATTTGTAACTACTTCAACACTTTCGATATTCCCGGCAGGTATCTGTTCGAGGATGGCTGTTAAACTACTGCCGGAAAAACCGGTGGGTTTGCCATCAATCCAGATACGTACACTTGTGTTTCCTCGCAAAGAAATATTTCCATCAATATCAATGGTTACACTCGGGATAGTTTGCAATACATCACTTGCGCTCCCACTACTGGCAACAATATCCCTCTCAACATTGTATACTTTTTTATCAATGCTGTTTTGATAATAACTCTGTTCTGCCATAATCTCCACCTTCTCCAGTTCATTTGTGCCCTCTGCTAATTCAATGATACCAATATTGTTAAGGGGTGGTTGAGAAGTAATTGTTATTGCCCTTTTTACAGGTTCATAACCAACATATTGTACCAGCAAAAAAAAATCACCCGCCGGGAGTTGTTTTATGAAAAATTTTCCTTCACTATCTGTGATTGAACCTGAAACAATTGCTGAATCATCAGGTTTTGTGATTGCAACTGTGGCGAATTCAACAGGCTTCTTGTTTGATGCATCTATCACTTTTCCCACTATTACAGGTCCATTCATAGAAGGATCATACTGAGCCAGTATTATTTGAGCAGAAAAGAGGGATAAAACAATGCAAATAGATATTTTCATTACCGCAAATTTCGCTGTTTCTGACTGTAAGAGTAAATTTATGTTGAATACTTTAACAGTATTTAATAAGGTTTGTTGTAAAGTGTAAGTAGATATTTTTTTTGGAAATGTTTCGTATTTTTCCGTTTCTAAAAACTCACAGTGAATAAAAAGATTGAAAGGCTTGAAAGCAAGAAAGCAGAAGCATTACTCGGCGGTGGAAAAGATCGCATTGAACAACAACACAAAAAGGGAAAACTCACGGCAAGGGAACGTATTCATTTACTCATAGATGAAGGAACTTTTGAAGAGATAGGCATGCTGAAAGTACACCGCAGCCATGATTTTGGCATGGAGAAACAGAGATTTTACGGAGATGGGGTGATAACAGGTTACGGAAAAGTAAATGGCAGATTAGTATATGTTTATGCGCAGGATTTTACTGTTTTCGGCGGAAGTTTGAGTGAAACACATGCTGAAAAAATTTGCCGGATCATGGATCTTGCTATGCAAAACGGGGCGCCGTTGATTGGACTGAATGATAGCGGTGGCGCAAGAATTCAAGAAGGTGTAAATTCTCTGGGGGGATATGCTGACATATTTTACAGGAATACTCTGGCAAGCGGAGTAATTCCACAGATCAGTGCGATAATGGGTCCATGTGCTGGGGGTGCAGTATATTCTCCCGCAATCACAGACTTTATTTTCATGGTGGAGAAAACAAGTTACATGTTTGTAACAGGTCCTAACGTTGTGAAAACTGTAACGCATGAAGATGTATCCAGCGAAGAACTTGGAGGCGCAATGACCCATGCTAGTAAAAGCGGCGTTGCGCATTTTGCAGCAAGTAATGGATTAGATTGCATTAATAAAATAAAAAAACTGCTCAGTTATCTTCCTCAGAATTGTGAAGATGATGTTCCTATTTTCCATTATACTTTACATAAAGATGAAAGCAGGAGAAAATTAAATGACATCATTCCTGAAAATCCCAACCAGCCATATGACATAAGGGAGGTGATAAATGAAGTGGTGGATGAAGATTCTTTTTTTGAAGTACATCAGCATTATGCTGAAAATATTGTTGTAGGATTTTCCAGAATTGCAGGGAGAAGTGTAGGTATTGTTGCCAATCAACCTGCGGTTCTCGCAGGGGTATTAGATATTGAATCAAGCAAGAAGGCGGCAAGGTTTGTTCGTTTTTGTGATTGTTTTAATGTTCCACTCCTCGTATTTGAAGATGTTCCGGGTTTTCTTCCAGGTACTGACCAGGAATGGCATGGCATCATCACCAACGGAGCAAAACTGTTGTATGCTTTCTGTGAAGCAACAGTTCCAAGAATTACTGTGATCACCAGAAAAGCCTACGGCGGCGCTTATGATGTTATGAATAGTAAACATATTGGAGCTGATATGAATTTTGCCTGGCCTACTGCAGAGATAGCAGTGATGGGAGCAAGGGGCGCTGCCGAAATCATTTTCAAAAAAGAAATTGAAGAAGCGGAAAACAAAGAAGCCAAGTTGCAGGAAAAAATTGACGAATACACAAATAAATTTGCTGACCCTTACCGGGCTGCTTACAGGGGATTTATTGATGAAGTGATCATACCTTCAGAAACAAGAATGAAGGTGATAAAAGCTTTTGAAATGTTGCAGAATAAAGTTGTAAAACTCCCAAAGAAAAAACATGGGAATATTCCCTTATAAACTTTTATTGCACTAATTCTGCCAGTGCTGCATCTAATTCTGTTCCCCGGAGGTTTTCAGCTATTACGTTACCATTTTTATCCAGCAGAAAATTCATAGGTATTCCAGTTACGTTATACATTTTAGCAACCTGGGAATTCCACATTTGTAGTTCACTCACATGATATTTCCAAGTAAGTTTGTCTTTGTCAATCGCAGTTTGCCAAGCCTCTTTGCTCTTGTCAAGCGAAACACTGTAAACAGTATATCCTTTGTCTTTGTATTTGTTATATGTAGCAACCAGGTTTGGATTTTCTTCCCTGCAGGGTTTACACCAGCTTGCCCAGAAATCAATCAATACATATTGCCCTTTCAGGTCACTCAATTTATATTCAACACCTCCGGGATCCGGTAAAACAATGTCAGGAGCCGGCTTCCCAACAAAACTTTTTGCAGATGCCTGTTGCATAAAGGTTTCATGTTTGGCAATTTTTACTTTCAATTCCTTCATGTATAAAGAACTTGAGTCAGCAGTAAGTTTTCTTTTATCAGCTACAGTTTTTATTTTTTCAAACTGTTTACTATAGACAAAACTTTCAATTGCCAGCACAGCTGAGGCAATGTCTTTTGTAGTATCTGCAAATGCACTTACATAATCAAAATACACAGTAATATCATCATTTATTTTTTGCTTGTAAACCGTAGCCAGTGAATCATCGCCATTATTCTTATACTTTGCATACATACCCTGGTTTTGCATGATTGAAGCATTCATATTACTCATGTTCACAATAAAATTATACAACACTTTTGAAGCAACTGAGCCTTCAGTAGTTGTCTCTAGCGCATTGGCTATATTCCCTGTAAGTGTTATGTCTTCGTTTAGAAGTGAGAGCCATAGGGCGTACTCTTCATTTCCAAAAACTTTTACTACACAAATGGTACGTTCAGGCAGGTAATTTTTGATTGTAAATTTCCCTTCTTTATCCGCCCTTGCGGTATCAATTACAGTGGTTTTTGGCGAACCGTTAATGTTCGGAAAAGAGAAAGTTTGCAGGATGATGCGTTGGTTTTCTGCGCCTGTTATTTTTCCATCAATCGTAAAACTATCGCTTCCATCTTT
>JBJXHH010000240.1:0-6273 GCA_046160675.1 Chitinophagales bacterium | reverse complement strand
TCCATCAGTATTTCAAAAATATTTTATAAAGTACATTATGTATGCTGTAAAGTATATCACATGATTGTGCGATAGGAATTCAGTTTATAAAATACGTACTTTGCATAAAGTATTTTATGGCTCCGATAAAGGTGATTGTATTTGACGATAGAATTGAACTCCGGGAAACTATGGAACTGGTTCTTACTGGCGCACAGGGCATAGAATTCCTGGGAGCTTGGGAAAACTGTAGCGAGGCAGAACATATCGCCGAAGTATACAAACCTGATGTGATCCTGATGGATATTGATATGCCGGTTGTAAATGGTATTGAGGGAACAAGAGTACTCACTAAAAGATATCCTCATATAAAAATCATCATGCTTACAGTTTTTGAAGATGATGAAAACATTTTCGAGGCACTCTGTTCAGGCGCTGTTGGGTATTTACTAAAAAAATCCTCACCCGAAAAAATTGTTTCAGCACTGCATGAAGTAATGGAAGGGGGTGCACCCATGACGGCCAACATCGCATTAAAAGTCCTCAGGTTTTTCCCGAAAAATTATACAACAGATACGCCGGTTGACTACAAACTAACTGTGAGGGAAAAAGAAATCCTGCAAGCGCTCGTAAAGGGGTTGAGTTATAAACTTGTTGCGGAAGAATTACGCATTAGTATAGATACTGTGCGCACACACATCAGGAAGATTTATGACAAACTTCATGTGAATTCTGCTACTGAAGCGGTGAGCTTCGCATTGAAGAACAAAATTTTTAAATAACTTCGCTGGAGTAAATACCAGCAATTGCCCAAACCATTTTCGAACCATTTATTTTTTCACTCCTTAATTTTTTTTGGGCTTTTTCATGTAACCTGTTTTGGGCAGCAATACATATTTGATCATTATACTCAGGCAACAGGGCTTTCAATAAATAACTGCAATGATATCCTGGAAGATAGTAAGGGATTTATTTGGGTTTCTTCTGAATCAGGCATTATGCGATTTGATGGCCTCACTTTTAAAAAATATTTTCATGATCCTGAAAATCCTGAATCCTTATCAAGTGATATGGCAGGTAAACTTTATGAAGATAAGCAAGGCTATATCTGGGTTTACACATCTGGAAATGGTGTAAATCGCTTCGACCCGAGAACAGAAAAATTTAAACGTTACTATTCATCTCCGTTTGGCTCCGCAGATAATTCGCTTAATGCAGCATATGATTTTTGTGAAGATGCGCAGGGCGATTTTTATATGGCCTCAGAGAAGGGGCTTTGCAGCTATAATAAAACCGAAGAAAAAATAAACCTCATTCTCTGGAAGGGAAATCCTGTATTGCCTAAAATCCTCAATTGTCTCATAATGACAAGTGATAACAGGCTCATAGCAGGGACAGATAAAGGTGTGTTTGAAGTAAATATTAAAAATGAGACAGTGAACATTTTACCGGGTACTGAAAACATGCAGATTACAATTTTATCTATGGATGAGGATAGCCATGAAAACCTCTGGGTAGGTACATGGCAACACGGATTGATAAAATGTGATTTGAAAAAGAAAACTTCACAGGTATTTACATTTGATGATGCGAATCTGCATTTGCACAATTGGATTTTTGACGATTTGCAAGTGCAAATGATTGGTGATAAAGAAGTAATCTGGTCAACAGTTGTTGGTTCATATTTAGTGCAATTTGATATTGCAACAGAAATGCTATTACCTGAATCTCTCATTCCTTATTTCCCTGAACATCCGGAAAATATTCTTACAAAAAAATTGATGCTCGACAGAAATAATAGCCTTTGGATAACCACAAGTTACGGCCTATTATGTATTGATCCGTACAAACAACTTTTTAAAACATTTCAAATCACACCTCAGAAATCTTTAGAATATTATAGCTCGATCACTGCTTTATATCAAGACGAATTAGACGCTACAGGAAATACAATTTGGTTTGCCGTGCCTACATGGGGTTTATGCAAATACAACCTAAAATCACATGAAGCAAAATGGTTTAATAAATTTATTACACCGCAAAATGATGAATTTACGATAACTAAAATTTTGCGAAAAAATGCGCATGAGCTTTGGATAAGTTCTTATAGTGGCATGATTAAATACAACACAGAAAATAGTTCTTATAAAATATATTGCAAGGAAAATAAAACAGAGAATACAATATCATCCAATTATATTTTAGATATCATTTATGATCTTAAAAATAGGTTTTGGGTTGGAACCTTAGGAGGAGGAATACATTTCTACGATGCAGCTTGTGATTGTTTTAAAAAGCTCGAAATTGACTCATCAAACTTAGAGAAAGGGAGTAATATTTCTAATAATATAAATGATCTCGCATTAGATAAAAATGGAAATATTTGGGCAGCAAGAGGATATGTTTTAGGAAGCAATGCCGCTATTTCAATGGTAAATACAACTACCTTAGAAGAAACTTATTATTATAGAAATGAAAACTACCCGGAGTTTCCTTTTACAGAAGAAATTTTTGGGATTTTGCCTGATACCTATGGGAATATTTGGATGGGGACACATGGAGGTGCTGTTCAATTTAATCCGGAAAAAGACAAGCGTAAATTTACTTGGTTAACACCCGGAACAGGGTTTCAAAATTCAAGGTGCTATGGTTTTATTCAGACCAATAACACAATTTGGGCAACAGGAAATAATGGAATAGCACTTATAGAAGCTGAAACACAAAAAGTAATTCGTTCTTATTTGCCAGATGATGGATTGTTAGACGAAAGTGTCTCCGTAATGGAAGTCGGTTTTGATGGAAAAATTTTCTTTGGAGATTATGCAGCATTTCAATACATAGATGCAAATGCTGTTACACCAAACAAGAAAATACCACCTGTATATATTACAGACATCTTTGTATTAGACAAGCAATATCTACCTGAGAATAATAGTGCCCTCTTTGGGGAGTATTTAAAATTGCCTTTTAAAGAAAACAAGATCAAATTTGAATTTTCTGCCCTCAATTTCACAAATCCCGAGAATAACTTGTTTGCCTTTATGCTTGAAGGAGCTGACTTGGATTGGACATATACACATACACCTTTTGTAATTTATAATAATTTGAGACCGGGAAAATATACCTTTAAAGTAAAAGCTGCAAACGATAATGGTATTTGGAATGAAACGGGAGATAGCTATAAGCTGATTATCCTTTCCCCATGGTATCAGACAATCTGGTTTTATATTGCTTGCACTTTTCTTGCTGCAAGTATCATCTACACTATTTACAAAGTAAGAATAAATCAAATCTTGCGGTTGGAGAGATTGCGTAATAAAATAAGCAGAGACCTACATGATGATGTCGGCAGCACTTTAAGTAGCATACACATGATGAGCAAATTAGCAAAAACACAATCAGAAAAACATCCTGAAAAAATACCTGTTCTTTTAGAAAAAATTAGCATTGGCTCAGAAAATATGATGGAAAATATGAGTGATATTGTTTGGGCCGTAAATCCAAAAAATGATACATTAGAAAATATGTTGGTGAGGATGCAACAATTTGCCGCAGATTTACTGGAGGCTAAAAACATTTCGTATGCATTTGAAGTAAACGAATCCATTTTGAAAACAAAGATCCCATTGGAAATTCGAAGAGATTTTTACCTCATTTATAAAGAAGCAATTAATAACCTTGCAAAACACAGTGCTTGTACGCAGGCTGTCATTCGGTTATATCTTGATAAGAATGTATTGCATTTAATTGTTAAAGACAATGGAATCGGGTTTGACTACAACTTGCAGAACCAAGGTAATGGTTTAAAAAACTACCAGGCCCGGTCTAAAAACATAAATGGCAAAGTGGAAATGCAATCTCAAATTGGCAAAGGCGCCGAAATGCACCTTTCTATTCCGCTTCATTAACCATCACATGATTATGCGATTGTGATAGTATCCCATTCAGTGGAATTTTACTCTCAAAAAAATTATGAAAAATATAATTACAATTTCTGCTTTATTGATGATCGGATTATCAATTAGCAAACAAACAAATGCACAAGCCACTTATTGGGAACATACTTTTGGAACCAATGTTCCAGTAGATCCCCAGCCTGTTACAACAACAGATGCCTCTGGTAATGTCATATCTGCATTTATAATGGGTTCTAATATTTTCCCAAGTAATAGTTATATTCAAATAGAAAAATTTTCAGCAACAGGCGAATTTCTTTCTATAGCTACTATTGAAAATGTGTCTTATTCTGGCAGAATCCGTTTGAAAACTGACAGGTTTAATAATATATATGTGCTAACTACTTTAAATCTTCCTCATGAGGGTGTGATTTCTGCTGCTTATTTAATAAAATATCATCCTGACTTAACTATTTCCTGGGATCGTTTTAGTTACAGTGATGGACTTACAGGGGATTTTGCTATTGATCTATTGGTAGATGAGAGGAAAGGTAGTCCGATCATTTATTTTGCTGCATATCTTGGTAATCCTGATGGAGAATATCATCCTGCATTATTTGTGCAAAGGCTTAATTCAGCAGGTACTCCTATAGACCAGGCTTATAGTGAAAATGCACTTGAATTCTCTTCATTTGGTTTTGCTTCTGGTAAGTTTGTTAAAGCAATAAATCGTGATCTTGTATTAGTTTTTTTAGCAGGTGCAATACCGGATGAAACCATACACATTATGAGGTTTAATGAAGGCACTGCGGCTTACACTACAAATCTTTCAGATGGCGAAGAGTTTTTACTCACAGGAGGTGATTATCCTACAATTATGTCTCAATTAGAGGTAGATCAAAATGGGGTTCTTTATATACTCGGTGCAGAATTAGAATCAGATTTTGATCTTCCTTCTTCGGAAGAAGGATATACGCTTTATGCAATATCACCAGAAGATGGAACTCTTTGGACAAGTGATGCTTATACAGAAACAAGCGAAACAAGCAATTGGCCTGAGAGAATATGGACAATGAAATTAGATACTCGCCATAGACTTTCTTTATATGTAGCTGGAATGATTGGCGATTTTGAAGAAGAACAATTGAAAATTACAGCGGTTGACAGAACATCCGGATCAGCTTTTTCTTCTAACATTGCCGATACAACAATTTGGATGGACTTTTTACCATACTATTATTTTCATAGTTCTGATGACATTATAGTCACTGACTATTTAGGATTTACATCGAGCTATTTTTTAGAAGGGAGGCCTTTAGAAATTATTGTTGCAGAAGATAATTTGTATATGAATACTTTTGGCTGGTATGACTTTCTTTTTCTTGATGATGCACATGCTGAGAATATTATTTATTCACTTTCAAAAGACCTTGCAAGCTGCGATGTTGTGAATGCGATTTCGATTCAACCAGGACCATTCGACCCTATAATCTCTTATGATTTTGACTTTGACGATTTCCATCCATATTTCAACAATTCCGATTTGCATTATTCTAGCACTACAGATCAGCTAAGTTGCATCTACACAAATAAATATTTATATTATGAATTGGATGAATTTGGTGATACAGAGGCTAAAGTTGGAAATGATATTATCCTTCGAAATTATACTTCCGGATATAGAGTTGGAGAGGAAAATGAAATGCCTGCATCTTTGTCTGAAGTTTCCATTTATCCTAACCCCGCAACTGACCTCATCCAGGTTCATGTGAATGATGAAATTCAATATACGTTAAAAATCCAGGACTTTACAGGTAAACAAATTCTTTCACAACCTTTTGTGAAAGAAGATCAAATACCTGTGTCACAATTACCGAGAGGGGTCTATTTAGCAAGTATTTATTCAGGAGATGAAATAATATTCACACAAAAGATCGCATTACAATAGGTTACAGAATTCTTACAAAGCAGCATAAATTTTTATGCTGCTTTTCTTTTTCAGACCATCTAATAATTTTGGAAAAATGGATGTGATACAAGGTTTTTTTAAGAATAACGAAGCAGGTTTTCCTTCGGCAGAAATATTATTCAGAATGTGAAAGCATAAGTTTACTAACTGCCGAAGCTACTAAGATTCTGATTCCGAAAAATGATTGCACAATAGCCGCACCCGGCAGATTTCAAGTTTTATACACATGTATGATGAAGTTCCTTCGCCTGAACTTACTGGGTATTTAGCAGATAAAATAAATACCCTTTGCGGCCTGAATCTAATAAAGCCGAAGTTTTATGAAAAACAACAGGAGTTGTTCTGATGATTATTTTTCAGGTAGGTTATCTAAATCGCCCAGGTCTTTTTTTCTGCCGGAAGCGGATTTATTCTTCCTGAGATTTTTTA
>JBJXHH010000239.1:0-12096 GCA_046160675.1 Chitinophagales bacterium | reverse complement strand
ATAGGCCAATGTTTCTGAAACAAGTAAAGAACTAATTCTGATGAGTTCTATCTCATCGTTTGTTTTGTAGTAGATCATCCGCTTATTGTTGCATTCCTACGGGTAATGATGTGCGCCCTTTGATGCGACCACTTTTCATCAACCCATCATAATGCCTCATCAGCAGGTGACTTTCTACTTGTTGTAATGTATCAAGAATAACCCCTACCATGATGAGCAGCGAAGTTCCTCCAAAAAACTGCGCAAACTGCTGCCCGACGCCAAATGCTGTGGTCGAAACCGGCATAATGGCAATCAAAGCCAGGAATATTGATCCCGGCAGGGTGATTCTTGATAAAATATTATCTATAAATTCGGCGGTCTTTTTACCGGGTTTTACTCCGGGAATAAATCCACCATTCTTTTTCATTTCGTCAGCCATTTGTGTGGGGTTAAATGTGATGGCTGTATAGAAATAGGTGAAAACAATTATGAGAACTCCGTAAATGATGTTATAGGTTAATGATGTAAAATCATTTAACTCAGTAATGAGCCAACCCTGGCTTCCATCTGCACTTGCCAACTGCTGGATTGTTCCCGGAATGAACATAAGTGCTTGTGCAAAAATGATAGGCATTACACCTGCGCTGTTTACTTTCAACGGGATATAATTCCTGTTCCCGCCATATTGTTTATTTCCAACTATTCTTTTTGCGTACTGAACGGGTATTCGTCTTGTTCCCTGTACCAAAAGGATGGCTGCCATCACAATAAGAACAAGAAACGCAAGTTCTAGAACAAAGGAAACTAATCCGCCACCGGCAGTTACATCATTTACTCTTGAACTGAATTCATTGATCAAAGCAGCAGGTAAGGATGCAACTATACCCACCATGATGAGGAAAGAAATACCGTTTCCTATTCCACGGTCCGTAATTTTTTCTCCCATCCACATGGTAAACAATGTTCCGGCAGTGAGCATTACCACACAAATGAACCAGAATAAACTGTTGCTTGCTAAAATGAAATCAGGATTTTGTCCACTGTCTGACAAGTTTTTTAAATACACAAAATAAGCTGATGCCTGGAATGCTGTAACAAAGACTGTAAGATATCTAGTGTATTGATTGATTTTTCTTCTTCCGCTTTCGCCTTCTTTCTGTAATCTAGCGAATCTTGGTATTGCCATGGCTAATAATTGCATGGCGATGGATGCAGAAATGTATGGCATAATACCCAATGCAAGAATAGATGCACGACTAAATCCTCCACCGGCAAAAAGGTTGATGAGCCCTAATAAACCGCCTGTTCCACCGGCAGCTACTTCTTTATATACCTGCGCATCAATACCAGGCAGCATCACATATGAGCCAAGCCTGTAAATCAGCACCAGTCCAAAAGTGAAGAGGATGCGATTTCGCAAATCTTCAATTTTCCAGATATTCCTTATAGTATCTATGAGTCTCTTCATTCTTATTTTTCTATAACATGAGCTGTTCCGCCTTTGGATTCAATTCCTTGTTTTGCGGTTTCACTGTAAGCATGCGCCCACACCTCCACCTTAGCGTTCAATTCTCCCCTTCCTAATATTTTTATTTTTTCACCGGTTTTAATAATCTTGTTTGCTTCAAGCATGGCAACATCAAAAGTGGTAATGCCAAATTTTTCCGACATGATTTGTAACTGATCAAGATTGAGTGTTTTAAATTCAATTCTGAAATGGTTTTTAAACCCTCTTTTTGGTAAGCGGCGTTGAAGTGGCATTTGTCCGCCTTCAAATCCTCTTTTTTGGCTGTAACCTGAGCGGGATCCGGCGCCTTTATGTCCACGGGTGGATGTTCCGCCATGTCCAGAGCCCTGTCCTCTTGCAATTCTCTTCCGGTTTTTTACGGAACCCTTTTTCGGTTTTAAGTTCGACAAATTCATGCTTCAGATATTTTCAACTTTTACTAAATGTTGTACACTCTTAATCATTCCCATTACCTGCGGAGTTGCTTCCAATTCTACTGAGTGATTCAGTTTGTGGAGGCCCAATGCCTTTACAGTCGCTTTTTGTTTCAGCGGCCTGTCAATGGTACTTTTTATTGCTGTTATTTTAACCTTTGCCATGTTGCTTATCCGTTAAATACTTTTTTCATAGAAACATTGCGTTGCCTTGATATAGTCATCGGATTTCTTAAATGTGCCAATGCCTCTAAAGTAGCTTTTACAACGTTATGTGCGTTTGATGTGCCGAGTGATTTTGCCAATACATCCGTTACTCCTGCACTTTCCAAAACCGCTCGCATAGCGCCCCCTGCAATTACACCTGTTCCATGTGCTGCAGGTTTCAGAATTACTTTTGCTGCGCCATACTTTCCGAATTGTTCATGGGGAATTGTTCCTTTATGAATAGGGACTTTGATAAGATTTTTCTTGGCATCATCAATTCCTTTTTGTATTGCTTCAGTTACCTCACGGGCTTTTCCCAAACCGTGCCCAACAGTTCCCTTTCCATCTCCTACAACAACTAAAGCAGAAAAACTGAACGTACGTCCTCCTTTGGTAACTTTTGCTACCCGTTGGATACCTACAAGTTTTTCTTTTAATTCGAGCTCACTGGCTCTTACTCTTTGAATTTCTTTATTTACTGCCATACTTCAATTTCAAAATTTAGAATTTGAGCCCTCCTTCTCTTGCGCCGTCCGCCAAAGCTTTAACCCGGCCATGATATAAATAACCACCACGGTCATAAGCTACTTTTACGATATTTTTTTCTGCTGCAATTTTTGCGATTGCAATACCAACTTGTTTTGCAATTTCTGTTTTATTGCCATTCACATCTTTTAACAATCGGCTTGATGCAGATGCAAGCGTATGCCCAGCAACATCATCAATCAATTGCGCATAAATTTGTTTGTTGCTTCTGAAAACAGCAAGGCGGGGACATTCAGGTGTTCCGGAAACTTTCTTGCGGATCCTGTATCTAACCTTTTGCCTTCTTGCAGATTTTTTTGTGATCATGTTTTTAAATTTTATTTACCTGCCGTTTTTCCTGCTTTTCTTCTCAATACTTCATTCACGAACTTGATACCTTTTCCTTTGTAAGGTTCAGGGCTGCGGAATGATCTGATTTTAGCACAAACAGCACCAAGTAATTGTTTATCACTACTTTCTAAAATGATAGTTGGATTTTTTCCTTTTTCAGTCACTGTAGAAAGTTTTATTTCTTTGGGCAACATTATCATAATGGGGTGTGAATACCCTACAGATAATTCTAACAATTGCCCTTGGTTGGTTGCTCTGTATCCTACACCTACAAGTTCCATTTCTTTCTTATAACCTTCAGACACTCCTTTCACCATGTTTGAAAGCAACGAACGATACAAACCATGCAATGCCTTGTGGCGTTTTTGATCTGTAGGCCTTGAAATCGTAACAACTCCGTCTTTCACTTCAAGCGTAATATCCTGATCAACTTTTTGTGTCAGTTCTCCCTTTTTACCTTTTACAGTTACGAGGTTGTTATTTGCAACCGTAACTGTTACTCCCTGTGGTAATGAAATGGGTAATCTTCCTATCCTTGACATTTCAGTTCTTGTTTTTCAATTGTTAATACACATAACAAAGCAATTCACCTCCAACATTCTGGCGTTTTGCTTCTTTTTCTGTCATAATCCCTTTTGAGGTAGATACTATAGCTACCCCTAAACCGCTTAATACTCTGGGTAATTCTCCTACAGCTTTGTACTGTCTTAAACCCGGTCTGCTCACTCTGTCAATACCTTTTATTGCAGGTGCTTTAGTAACCGGGTCATATTTTAGTGCTATCTTAATAGTTCCCTGTGGGCCTTCATCTTCAAATTTATATTTGAAAATAAAACCGTTTTCATACAGTAATTCTGTGAGGCGCTTTTTCATATTAGAAGCCGGAATTTCCACTATTCTGTGGTTTGCCATCTGAGCATTCCGGATTCTGGTTAAATAATCTGCTATAGGATCAGTATTCTTCATTCCTTTTCTTTTTTATTACCATGATGCTTTTGTCATTCCAGGAATTTTTCCGTAGAGAGCAAGGTCTCTGAACTGGTTCCGGCAAACTCCGAAATCCCTGATGTATCCTCTTGGGCGACCTGTTAATTTACAACGGTTACGCACCCGAACTTTGGAAGAGTTGCGGGGAAGTTTATCCAGTTCTTCCCAGTTTCCTTCTTTTTTTAATTGTTCACGGCGTTCGGCATACATTGCTACAAGCCGTTCCCGTTTTGCGTTTCTTGCTATGATTGATTTTTTAGCCATGTTCGCTTTTATTTTTTAAATGGCATTCCCATCGCTCTGAGCAATTCAAATGCTTCTGCATCTGTTTTTGCTGTTGTAACGAAGGTGATATCCATGCCTGTAATTTTGTTTACTTTATCTATATCTATTTCGGGAAAAATGATATGTTCATTTATTCCCATAGTATAATTTCCCCTGCCGTCAAAACTTTTATTGTTTACTCCACGGAAGTCACGAACCCTGGGTAATGCTACAGATATAAGCCTGTCAAGGAACTCATACATATTGTCTCCCCGAAGTGTAACCCTTGTTCCAATCGCAACATTTGAACGCAATTTGAAATTTGAAATATCCTTTTTCGATTTTGTAGGAACCGCTTTCTGCCCTGTAATCATTGTTATTTCAGCCACAGATGTATCTACCATCTTTTTGTCTTGTGTAGCTTGTCCCACTCCCTGGTTCACACAAATTTTTGAGAGCTTGGGTATCTGCATCACATTTTTATAGCCAAACTTTTGTTTCAGTTCGCCGGTTACCTCTTTATGATACTTCGCTTTTAATCTTGGTACGTAGCTCATTATTTATTTTTCTTTGGATGTTCTTTAAAAACTCTTTCCTTTTTACCGTTCTCAGTTTTTATTCCCACTCTTGCACCTTTTCCTGTTGCGGGATTCACCAGCATGACATTGCTGAGATGAATTGGGGCTTCTTTTTTAATGATGCCGCCCTGCGGATATTGCGCATTGGGTTTCGTATGCTTTGATACAATATTGATTCCTTCTAAAAGCACCTTTGCAGCAGTATAATCTACTTCAATGATGCGGGCTTTCTTGCCTTTATCTTCACCGGCTATCACCTCTACCATGTCATCTTTCTTTACACGGAATTTAGGTTTGAACCTTTTTGATTGAATTGGGCTCTTTTTCATTTTTACAATACTTCTGGTGCTAATGAAACGATTTTCATAAATTGTTTATCTCTTAACTCACGGGCAACCGGTCCAAAGATCCTTGTTCCTACGGGTTCTTCCGCTTGATTTAATAATACACAGGCATTATCATCAAAGCGAATGTAGGAACCGTCTTTCCGGCGCACTTCTTTATTCACCCTAACCACAACTGCAGTGGAAACCGAGCCTTTTTTAACGCCGCCTCCCGGTGTTGCTTCTTTTACTGAAACAATGATTTTATCTCCTAAAGAAGCATAACGACGTCTTGTGCTACCAAGCACCCTGATACATAATACTTCCCGTGCCCCGCTGTTGTCTGCTACTTTTAATCTGGATTCCTGCTGTACCATAATTATTTTGCTCTTTCTAAAATGTCAACTAATCTCCATTTCTTTGATTTACTCAAAGGACGGGTTTCCATAATCTTTACTGTATCGCCCACTTTTGCATCATTCTTTTCATCATGAGCATGATACTTCTTTGATTTTTTCAGGAACTTACCATACTTGGTATGCTGTATTCTTCTCTCCACTGTAATGGTGATGGTTTTTTCCATTTTATCACTGGTAACAGTTCCAACTATAGTTTTTCTTAAATTTCTTTCCTCTGCCATGCAATGCTTATTTAATTTTTACTTGCTGCTAATTCTCTTTGTTTCAGTTCTGTTTTCAATCTCGCAATTTCTCTGCGCATGAACCTGATCTGCATGGGATTGTCCAGCGGATTTACTGCATGATTGAATGTTAGTTTTTGTAACCTGTCTGCATCGTCATGAAGCCTTTGTTTCAGGTCATCAACGCTCAATGTATTCAGGTCTTCTCTTTTGATCTTTGCCATTGTTAAATCTCTTTTTAATTATTCGGCGTAATCTCTTTTTACTACAAATTTTGTTGCCACTGGTAATTTTTGCCCTGCCAGGTACATAGCTTCCATTGCTATTTTTTTTGGAACACCATCAGCTTCAAACATGATGCGTCCGGGTTTTACTACTGCAACCCAAAATTCAGGGTTACCTTTTCCTTTACCCATCCTTACCTCTGCGGGTTTCTTTGTAACAGGCTTGTCAGGAAATATGTTAATCCAAACCTGCCCTTCCCTTTTCAGGTGGCGGGTAAGTGCTACCCTTGCGGCTTCTATTTGCCTATCCGTTATCCAGCATTCTTCTAATGCTTTTAATCCGAATGAGCCGGCTGATAACTGGCTTCCCCTTTTGGTGTTGCCCTTCATTTTGCCTTTGAAGGTCTTCCTGTGTTTAACTCTTTTAGGCTGTAACATCGCTTAAAATATTAACCTCTTTTAGTGTTTGATGATCTTCTTTTTTGTTTTGTTCTGTCCTGCTGCTGCATGCCTAAATTGGGCGATAAATCTCTTTTTCCTAAGACTTCTCCTTTACATATCCAAACTTTTATTCCCAGCTTGCCGTACACTGTTTGAGCTTCTTTCCAACTGTAATCAATATCAGCCCTGAATGTATGCAGTGGAACTCTTCCCTGTTTATATTCTTCCGTTCTCGCCATCTCCGCTCCGTTTAGCCTTCCTGAAACCCTGATTTTAACTCCTTCAGCTCCCATTCTCATAGTGGAAGCAATTGCCATTTTGATTGCACGGCGGAAATTGATCCTTGCTTCTAATTGTTTTGCAATGGTTTCTGCCACAATGTTTGCATCGAGTTCCGGTCTGCGTATTTCAATAATATTGATCTGTACTTCTTTATCAGTGATCTTCTTTAATTCTTCTTTTATTTTATCTACCTCTCCACCACCTTTACCAATTATAATTCCTGGACGGGAAGTGTGAATAGTAACTGTGATACGGTTAATGGTACGTTCTATCACTATGCGGGCAATTCCGCCTTTTGTAATTCTGGCGTTGAGGTACTGACGGATCTTCTCATCTTCAATGAGTTTTTCTGCGCCGTTTTTCCCTGCAAACCAGTTACTGTCCCATCCGCGGATGATACCGAGCCTGTTTCCTATCGGGTTACATTTTTGTCCCATTCAGTTTTGTGTTTTTGTTCTATTTATTTTTCTGTTTCGCCTTTGTTGTCAGCATTTCTTGTTGCCACAACAATGGTTACATGATTTGTTCTTTTTCTAATTCTTCCTGCTCTTCCGTGCGGTGCAGGTTGAAACCTGCGCATTGTTTTTCCAGCATCAACAAAACAGGATTTTACATACAGGTTATTGTCTGTTGCATCCAGGCCGTGTTTTTCTTCCCAGTTTTTTATTGCACTGCGCAGCACTTTTTCAATCGGCTCTGCAGCAGCTTTATTTGTATAGCGCAGAACATTCAGCGCTTTGTCAATGTCTAATCCTCTTATGAGGTCAATAACATATCTCGCTTTCCTGGGCGACCCCGCATTATTATTTGTTCTCGGGTTGTTAATCAGTTTTGCAACAGCTTCCATTCTTTTTATTTTTTACCTGTTACCGGAATGTGATTTAAATATTCTTGTAGGTGAAAATTCTCCTAACTTATGTCCTACCATGTTCTCTGTTACATACACGGGAATAAATTTATTTCCATTATGTACTGCGAACGTATGTCCTACAAATGAAGGAATGATCGTAGATCTTCTGCTCCAGGTTTTTACAACAGACTTTTTTCCTGATTCATTCAACTTCTCTACTTTACCGGAGAGATTAAAATCTACATAAGGTCCTTTTTTTATCGATCTTGCCATTCAATTATTTTTTGCGTCTGCTTATAATGAATTTACTTGTTCTGTTTTTCGGGTGACGGGTTTTCATGCCTTTTGCATATTTCCCTGTTCTTGATCTTGGGTGTCCGCCTGAAGCTCTTCCTTCACCACCACCCATTGGGTGATCAACCGGGTTCATAGCAACGCCTCTGTTTCTAGGTCGAATTCCTCTCCACCTGTTTCTTCCCGCTTTACCCATTTGTTCCAGGTTATGATCAGGGTTTGAAACTGTACCTACAGTGGCGTAGCAAGTGAGAAGAATTTTTCGTAATTCGCCTGAAGGCATACGCACAATTGCATATTTATCCTCTTTGGCAGTGAGCTGTGCCCAACATCCCGCACTTCTTGCAATCATTCCACCTTGCCCGGGATTCATTTCAATGTTATGAATGATGGTTCCCAGTGGCATGTTCTTTAACATGAGTGCATTGCCTAGTTCCGGTTCTGCATTATCTCCTGCCATCACTTTTTTACCAACTTCTAATCCATTAGGAGCAATGATGTAACGTTTTTCGCCATCACTGTAAACCAGCAGTGCTATAAATGCACTGCGATTCGGATCGTACTCAATGGTTTTTACCGTAGCCTGGATATTGTGTTTGCTGCGCTGAAAATCAATCACACGATATAATTTTTTATGACCACCGCCAATGTAGCGCATGGTCATATTTCCGGAGCTGTTTCGTCCGCCGCTTTTTTTATGCGGTAGGGTCAGGCTCTTTTCAGGTTCATTGGTTGTGATCTCAGCATAGGCATTTCCTATCCTGAACCTTGTTCCTGGCGTAACCGGGTTATATTTCTTTAATGCCATTCTCGTCAGATATTACTGAAGAAATCAATTGTTTCACCTTTTTTAAGGGTCACATAAGCTTTTTTCATATTGCCTTTTGTACCCATGCTTAATCCGAACGGGGTACGTTTCCATCCGTACTTACCGATCTCATGTATTGTTCTTACACCTTCCACTTTCACACCATACATTTTCTCAATAGCCTTTTTTATTTCGGTTTTATTTGCAGAATTATCTACAACAAAACCGTAAGTGCCATTTTTTTCTGTAAGCTGTGTAAGCTTTTCAGTAATAAGGGGTTTTATTAATACTTGTTTTGCCATTGTAATCTTTTTAATTACTGCTCATCATTTCATTAATAACACTTACTGAGCTTTCAGAAAGCACAATACAACTTGCTTTCATAATTGCATAAGTGTTCAGGTTGCTTGCAGTCATGATCTCCGTTTTAGGAATATTGCGTCCTGATTTGTAAATCGTTTGATCATTATCTGCGGTTATCATTAATGTTCTTTTTCCTGCGAGCCCTAAGTTTTTTAGCATTTTGGCGTATTCGCTTGTTTTTGGTTTTTCCAGTTTCATGTCTTCCAACACAATCAAACCATTGTCTTTTGCCTTATAACTCAACGCTGACTTGCGGGCTAATTCCTTCACTTTTTTGTTCAGTTTAAAACTGTAGTCTCTTGGCTTTGGACCAAACACCCTTGCACCACCATGAAACAACGGGCTTTTGATGCTTCCTTTCCGTGAACCACCAGTTCCCTTTTGCCTGTGCAGTTTGCGGGTGCTTCCGCTTATTTCACTTTTTTCTTTTGCCTTGTGCGTTCCCTGGCGTTGATTCGCCATGTATTGCTTTACGGCAAGATAGATAGCATGATCGTTCGGTTCAATACCGAACACTTCATCGCTCAGCTCTACCTGTTTCCCCGTTTTGCTTCCTGCACTGTTTACTATATCTACTTTCATGTTATTTCTCAATGATTACATAAGAACCTTTACTTCCCGGAACGCTGCCGTTCAGGAGGATGAGGTTTTTGTCAGAAATAATTTTTGCTACTTTGATGTTACGCATCTTGGTAGTTACATTACCCATGCGTCCTGCCATGCGCATTCCTTTAAAAACCCTGGATGGAAAAGAAGATCCACCAATGGAACCGGGTGCACGGTGACGGTCATGCTGACCATGTGAGCGCATTCCCACTCCATTAAAATTATGGCGCTTTACTACACCTTGGAAACCTTTTCCCTTTGAAGTACTTGTTACATGTACTTTTTCTCCTTCATTAAAAATGTCAACAGTTACAGTTTCTCCAACTTGTTTATCAAGATCATAATTTCTGAATTCTTTGATCTTGCGGCTTACTGATGCATTTGCTTTTTTAGCATGTCCTGTTTGTGCTTTGTTAGCTTTGCTTTCTTTCACCTCACCAAAGCCAAGTTGTAATGAACTGTACCCATCAGAATCGTCTGTTTTTTTCTGCAGTACAACACAAGGACCGGCTTCTACTACTGTGCAGGAAACGAATTTTCCGTCTTCTGCAAAGAAGTGAGTCATACCTATTTTCTTTCCTATAATTCCTTTCATCTTCGTAGCGTTTGTCAGATTTTAATTTCTACTTCCACTCCACTTGGTAATTCCAGTTTTTGCAATGCATCCACTGTTTTATTGCTTGCGCTGTATATGTCAAGCAATCTTTTATATGTTGATAGCTGGAATTGCTCCCTTGCTTTTTTATTTACATGGGGCGAACGCAACACGGTATATATTTTTTTCTGTGTAGGGAGCGGGATGGGTCCCGTTACTACAGCGCCTGTGCCACGAACCGTTTTTACGATACGCTCAGCTGTCTTATCAACCAGTGTATGGTCAAAAGATTTAAGCTTCATTCTGATTTTATAAGTCATATCTGTTTATCAATCAAATTAATTATCCAACACTTACTTTTCCTTTGGCCTTTGCAATCACTTCTTCTGCTATTGCGTTTGGCGCTGGTGCAAAATGTGAAAACTCAAGTATAGAAGTTGCTCTTCCTGATGTGATGGTTCTGAGTTGTGTTACATAACCGAACATTTCAGCAAGCGGAACTTTTGCTTTGATTACTGTTGCATTATTCTTTGAATCAAATCCTTCCATCATTCCTCTTCTTCGGTTTAAATCACCAATTACATCTCCCATGTGATCTTCCGGTGTTATTACTTCCAATTTCATGATGGGCTCAAGTAATTGTGCACCCGCCTGTCTTGCTGCTTCACGGTAACCAATCTTCGCACACATTTCAAAGGAGAAAGCATCAGAGTCAACTGCATGGAACGATCCATCAAACAGCCGAACTTTCATACTGTCCATAGTATATCCTGCAAGAACGCCGGTTGCCATGGCTTCTTTAAAACCCTTTTCAACGGAGGGAACAAATTCTCTTGGAATTGAACCTCCGAAAATATCATTTACAAACTGCAATCCTGTTTGCCCTTCGTCAGCCGGGCCAATTTCAAATTGTATATCAGCAAACTTACCTCTACCACCTGTTTGTTTTTTGTAAACCTCACGGTGTTTGATAGTTTTAGTAAGTGCTTCTTTATATGCAACTTCAGGAGCGCCTTGATTTACTTCGAGTTTAAATTCTCTCTTTAAGCGATCTACAATAATCTCAAGGTGCAATTCACCCATTCCACGGATAACTGTCTGACCTGTTTCTTCATCAAACTTCACTTTGAAGGTTGGATCTTCTTCGCTCAGTTTTGACAAAGCAATACCAAGTTTATCTACATCAGCCTGTAATTTTGGTTCAATCGCTAAACCAATAACTGGTTCTGGGAATGTCATACTTTCTAATGTGATAGGATGTTTTTCATCACACAAAGTATCGCCCGTGCGGATATCTTTGAATCCCACTGCTGCGCCTATATCTCCTGCTTCAATTGCATCCATCGGGTTTTGTTTGTTAGCATGCATCTGAAGTATGCGGGAAATTCTTTCATTCTTTCCTGTACGAACATTCAACACATAAGAGCCTGCATTTAATTTCCCCGAATACACTCTGAAAAATGCAAGACGGCCAACGAAAGGATCAGTCATGATCTTAAATGCAAGCGCTGCAAAAGGTTCTTTTGCATCGGGTTTGCGGCTCTCTTCTTTTTCTGTATCAGGATTTAGTCCGGTAATTGCATCAACGTCAAGTGGAGATGGCAGGTAGCGGCATACTGCATCCAGCATAAACTGAACGCCTTTATTTTTAAATGCAGAACCGCAGAGCATAGGGATGATGGCTATATCAATCGTTGCCTTGCGAATTGCATTAATGAGTTCTTCTTCCGAAATAGAATCGGGGTTGTCAAAATATTTTTCCAATAAAGCATCATCATACTCAGCAACGGCTTCCACCATCTTTTCCCTGTATTCTTTTACTTGCTCTATCATAT
>JBJXHH010000238.1:0-4179 GCA_046160675.1 Chitinophagales bacterium | reverse complement strand
GGCTGTAACATCTGCTTTCCAACTTCATAAGGAATTTCAGAAACAGTTACATTCTCTATATATGTATCCCTGTACCCAATAAATGAGAGTTTAATATGATATGTTCCGGGTAAAACGTTTTCAATTATAAAGCCTCCTGTGCTATCTGTGATTGTACCTGTCAGAATTAAGGAATCTGCAACCTGCAAGACTGATACTGTGGCAAATTCCACCGGTAACAGTGTTTGCGCATCTATAATTGTTCCTTTGAAACCACTTTGTGCTTGTGTAAAAGTGCAGGATAGAAGGAAAAATGTTGTAATTAAAAATGCATTGGGTTTATTTTTCATATTGTTGTTTTTGAAAGTGCGAAATTGAATCTTCTTTATTTGTTGCTCAAAAAGATTAGACGAACCTGAAGAAACCTTAGACATGTTCAACTAAGTAACAGTACTTTAACTTTTTACAAGAATTAATGCTTGGTCGAAAGAATATTGAAATTTGTCGAAAAGAGGAACAACTCTCACCAGGAAAGTTGAATTTTGCTTTATATGTCTATACAGGAAGGTATCAAAAAAATAATCAGAACGAGAGGGTTCCGCATAGCTCTACACATCGGCTTCTGGTCTTTTTATCTATCAGTTCCCATCGTTCAGTATTATGCATATACAACTTTCAGTGATAACTGGATCATCCTTATAACTATTATCAACCTACTTTATGTGGTATTTTATTACCCATTTGCATATTTTGTTATTCCCCGGTTTTTTTCTCTAAAAAAAATACATTGGTTTATCCTCTTATTGGTTGCGGTTTATGTGTCTTTTTTTTACGCTTGTATTTCCATTGAAAAATTCGCCCTGGCAAATTTTACTTATAACGAAGTAGATCTTGAATTTCTGAATAAGGCTGTAGCACGGAATGTGTATTACTTCCCTGAATTTCTACAGGTAGTCATTGTAACTGCTATTCCTTTGTCCTTAAAATTTATGAGAAGGTTTTATCGCCTGCAAGACGAAAAAAGTAATCTCGAAAAATTAAATACAAACCTCGAACTGAATTATCTGAAATCGCAATTAAACCCCCATTTTCTCTTTAATTCGCTAAATAACATCTATTCGCTGGCTTTACAGAAAAGCGATAAAGCTCCTGAAATGATTATAAAACTCAGTGACCTGATGCGCTATATGTTATATGATTGCAATGTTGAAAAAATTGAACTAACAAAAGAGATATCGTTCATGAAAAATTATATTGACCTTGAAAAAATAAGGCATGGCAATAACGTAGACATACAATTCATTATTGAAGGAGCAACTAATGAAAAAAACATTCCTCCTCTCCTGCTTATCCCTTTTGTGGAAAATGCATTTAAACATGGTGTAAATGCGCAGATGGGAAAAAGCTGGGTAAAATTTTACCTGTCTGTTCAAAATAATACGCTCTCCTTCACAAGTGAAAATAATAAGCCTTTCAAAAGCGAAGCAATTCCTCACAAAACAGGAGGTATTGGTATTGAAAACGTAAAGAAAAGACTGGAACTTACTTATCCGGGAAATTATGATTTATCTCTTGAGAACAAAGAAAATATTTTCAGCATAAAATTACAGATCACTGAATTATGAATGAAAAAATTAAATGTCTGATAGTGGATGATGAGCCGCTGGCACAGCAGGTTATTGAAACATATGTAACTAAAATCTCTTCCCTTGAACTTATTAAAAAATGCAATAATGCAATGGAAGCATTTGAAACGCTTCAGCAAAATGAAATTGATTTAATGTTCCTGGATGTGCAAATGCCCGTGATAACCGGGATTGATTTTTTACGTACATTCAAGAATCCACCATGCATCATTCTTACCACCGCTTATCCCAATTTTGCTCTTGATGGTTATGAACTGGACGTTGCAGATTACCTTCTGAAACCAATCTCATTTGAGCGATTTCTTAAGGCTGTAAATAAAATAATGGAGAAGATGCAATCAAATTCTGCATCTGAAGTAACGCAACTGGTTGAATATTTTTTTGTAAAAGAAGACAGCAAACTTGTTCGCATCAATTTTGAGGATATAGATCACATAGAATGTATGAAAGATTATGCAAAGATCTTTACTAAACAACGCATGATAGTTACTCATCACACAATGAAAAAATTTGAAGAAGTTTTACCTTCCCACAAATTTATGCGGGTGCATAAAAGTTATATTGTAGCTATTTCTGCAATTCAATCCATTTACGGAAACATGATTGAAACAGGAAAAACAAAAATCCCTATAGGGGCCATTTATAAAGATAGCCTGATGAAAACCATCAGTAAATAATATATTCCTTACCTTCATCGTTAATAAGCCTGATTTACTTTTATGAAACAAATTTTTGTAGCTCTCTTCTTTTTCTTTTATTTAACCTCTTTGCATGCCCAGTCTAACGCCCTTGGGGTACGTTTAAACGGCGGCACCTTAATGGAGGCCGAAATCTCTTACCAGGCTTGGTTGGGAAATCATAACAGGCTAGAAATTGATGCGGGCTTTGGTGGTAAAAGTTACCTGAATGTGCTTAAAACAACTGCCATTTATCAATGGGTTTTTGAGCTGGATGACCCCTTGCTGTGGTATGTTGGAATGGGTGCCAGCACTGGTTTTTGGGATTTTCAGGATGATTATGTGGTTACCGACGACAGCGGGGTTTTTCTGAATGCCGCAGGTATGATAGGCGCTGATTATACTTTTGAAATACCCCTGCAAATCAGTTTCGACTTTAAACTTGAATATGGTATTCTGAATGGATTTACTGATGGTTTTGATGGTGGAGTTGGGTTTGGCCTAAGGTATATTTTCTGATAACCCCTGAAAGAGAAAAAATACAGGTTCCTCTTATCCTGTTATAAAACCAATTTACTTTTTTAGTATTGCATTCGGCTTGCTCTATTGTTATGTCATAATTATAACAATCCGGCGTACCCCCTTTACCAATTCGTAGACACTGTTATAAAATGTGTCACAAATCCACAATTTCCAGATAAAACAGGAAATTTCATTCCTCTTTAATGCTTTATAAAGCATTGTCCTTTTTATATTTAGTTGGCTATTGAACCGAGCTATGAAACATTTAACACACACTTTTTTTGCCCTCCTGGCATTTTTTTGCACATCACTTTCGTTTGCGCAACTTCCTGATAATTTTTTTGACCAGGTAATAATTGGTGGATTGAATGAGGCCATCGGAGTAGAATTTGACACTTCAGGCAGAATGTATATATGGGAAAAAGGCGGGGTTGTGAGAATATTTGAAGATGATTCCTTACTACCAACCCCACTCATTGATATTTCAGAAGAAGTTGGAAATTTCGGAGATCATGGTTTGTTAGGTTTTGCAGTTCACCCCGATTTTTATGAGAACGGTTTCTTTTATTTGTATTATACTGTTGACAGGCATTACCTCATGAACTATGGAACAGCAACTTATTCAGCTACTACGAACGATTATTTTAAGGCAACTATTTGCCGACTTACAAGATATACTGCAGACGCAGAAACAAATTTCACAACTGCAGTTCCTGGCAGCAGGGCTATTTTAATCGGCACTACTAAAAAAAATGGCGTCCCGGTTCTGCATGATTCTCATGCCGGTTCGCCGCTCATTTTTGGTTCTGACAAAACTTTATTGGTAATTACAGGTGATGGCGCAAGTTATAATGAAGCGGATAATGGTAGCGAATCTGATACTTACTATATTGATGGGCTTGCAGACAGTATCATCCGCAATAAAGAAAATATTGGCTCATTTCGTTCTCAATTGCTTGATTGCTTGAATGGAAAAATATTAAGAATCGATCCTGTGACAGGTGACGGGATTTCTTCAAACCCTTATTATAACGCAAGTTCCCCCGGTTCCATCCAATCAAAAGTTTGGGCGCTGGGTTTGCGTAACCCTTTCAGAGCAGAATTAAAACCCGGGACAGGAAGTACAAATCCCGAGGATGCGGATCCAGGCACAATTTATATAGGTGATGTAGGATGGAACAATTGGGAAGAATTAAATATTTGTGATGGTCCCGCCCAAAACTTCGGCTGGCCGGTGTATGAAGGAATGGAACTGCAGGTGGGATATGATGTAAGTTCTGCGGATAACAGGGACGCTCCAAACCCATTATTCAACGGCTCAACATGTAATGATAAGTTCTTTGATTTCAAGCATC
>JBJXHH010000237.1:0-19780 GCA_046160675.1 Chitinophagales bacterium | reverse complement strand
AGGGAATTTATGTCGGCGAAAAACAAGACGGCATGTACGACATTGAAAAAATTCAGTTCACAGGATTTCTTGCACAGGATGTTGACGCAGCAGCAAAAAAAATAAACTATGATTTTTCGGGAGTTGACAAAAGCGGAGAATTGATGGGTTTGAGGTACAGCAGTTTTGTTGTACCCATTGTAAAATCAATTCAGGAACTTGATGCTGAGGATGAAAACCTTGCAACAAAAAATGTTTCACAGGATAATGAGATTGAACAACTAAAATCAGAAAATGCGGAGTTGGAAAAAAGAATTTCCAAACTCGAAAAACTCATCACAAAACAAGGCATTGTGTTAAGTGATGAAACAACAGCACAGGAAATCAGCAAAACGCAGATCACTTTACAAAGTGATGCTGAAGTTGCTTCACTTTCTCAAAACATCCCCAACCCCTTCACAGGAAAAACAAACATCAATTATTTTGTTCCGCTAACATCAACATCAGCACAAATAAAAATTGCCAACGCCAACGGGCAGAGTTTGTTTCTTGCAGATGTAAAACTCGGCTCAGGTGTTTTAGAAATAGAAGCCAGCCAACTTGCAGCCGGAAATTATTCTTACACTTTGATAGTGGATGGAAGAGTAGTTGATACAAAACTGATGGTGATTCAGAAGTGAGTAGTGGTAATTCATTCAATAAAAAAACCTCCGTCATCTGCGGAGGTTTTTTCGTAAACCCTAAACCATGGACTCCAATCCAGTTACATTTTCACAAACTTATCTTTCAAAATAATTTTATCATCTTTCATCAGCATCAAAACATACATCCCCTTTGCAAGGTCATGCACAGGTATTTGTACAGTTTCGCCAGAAATATCCGTTACAACTTCTTTTAATAACACTCCTTGTGCAGAAAATATCTTCACCATCCCATCACCGAAAACCCGTCCGTTTAGTGGCACAAAAACTTTATCATCCACAGGGTTAGGCCACACAGACCCAATGAGTATTTCCTGGTCAGGTCCATCATCACCTGTTACGATACCCGTGGCGCCGCATGCAGCAATCTTTTCATCAATTTCGGGGGCGCCCGGACTTAGCGGCCAGATATCCCAGGTAATGCTCCTGTCGGGGCAGATAACCGAATAAGTTGGGTAACCTAGAAAAGGAAATTCGCTGGCATAAGTGGCAATTACATCAAATGCCCCACCATCAAGCCCAGTGAGGGTGTATTGCACTTCAAATTCATCAGCAAATGTTTGGATATAACTGTTGTCATCAACATCACTAAATGCCCAGAACTCAACGTCAGCATCCCCCCCACCCCAGGTCTGATAAAGTTCTTCAATAGTGGGTGTCCAGGTCTGGCATGGCACACAATCAACAAAGAAAAAATCCAATAGAACAGTCTTTCCGGCATCCAGGGTTTCATAAAGGTTGTGTTCCTGGCCGGTAATGTCCGTAAAAGTGATGTCGGGCGCAGTTTGCGCAAAACAAAAGTGGCTGGAAACTATCGTGAATATTATGATTATTAAGACTCTCATGCTTTCTGATATTTACAAAACTACTGTTCAAATTAACGCAGCCCCAAGGTTTTCATTTTGTTTTACTGAGAATTGACCTCAGTTTTACAATTGTATTACAAACGTTGCCTCCATGGGTTTATCAACTTAAATCGGTAGGCTGGTGCATGCACAAAGTTTTCCTATATTTGCAGCCGCAAAAATTTAAGCTAAAACATCACTCAAATTCAATTTCATTTAACATGCAGGGAAAAGGTTTAATTCAATTCTTTCTGATTGTACTTACTATCGTTTGTTTATACCAGCTCTCCTTCACCTGGAAAGCGAACAGTATTGAAAAAGCAGCCACTGAATACGCTGAAAAGACAGTTCCTGCTGATGTGCAGGGCGAAGCAAGAGAAGAAGCCCTACTTGAGCAACGGGGCGAATATCTGACGGAACAAAGCAATAAAACCGTGTATAACCTCGGTATTGCAAAATACAACTATACAGAGGTGAAGGAAAGGGCCATAAACCTTGGACTTGACCTGCAGGGCGGTATGAGCGTTGTGCTTGAGGTATCTAAATATGACCTGCTAAAAGGGCTCGTAAAGAACCCTAAAGACGTTACGTTTATTACGGCTCTTGACAAAGCCAGGGTTGAAGAAGGAAAAGGCAATGGTGAATTGATTGATAACTTTGGAAAATTCTATGAAGAGGCTAATCCCGGAGCAAAACTCATCACCCTCGTTAACCTGAACGAGGTAGATCCTGAACAACTTTCTATAACTTCAACCAATGGTGATGTGTTAGCTTATATGAAAGACCAGGCTATCAGCGGGTTTAACGCTACTTTTACCAAATTACAGCAGCGTATTGACAAGTTTGGTGTTGCTGCCCCTTACATTACCAAACTGGAAAGCAGCAATAGGATATTGATAGAACTTCCCGGAGTTGACAACCCCAAAAATGTGCGGAACCTATTACAATCTACGGCTAACCTCCAGTTTTGGGACACCTATCAAGTCGGCGAACTTAATTTTGAAGAAGCAGACAGATTAGTGAGAGCCTTATTGGATGGAGCTGAAGCTATTGATACTTCAAATGCCACAATTTCTAAAACTGATACATCCATAACCGGCTCAAATGATGTTGCCTCAGAACCTGTTATAGATACAAATGAAGTTATAACCTCACTTATTTCTGAAGATACTTCTAATAGTGACACTTCACTTATTTCTGAAGATACTACAGCACAAAATGCAGAAACAGGACCATTAATGAAACTCCTAACACTTAGTGGCGGAGGCCCTGTTTTGGCACTGGTAAACAAAGTTGACACAGCTGAGCTAATGGAATACCTAAATTTACCTGAGGTGAGCGAAGTTTTTGGTAATGCCAAGTTCATGCTAAGTGCTGATGCTGCCGTTGACCCCACCACTAAAGAGAAGACCGATAGTTATGAGCTGTATGCAATGAAACCTAAAGCGGGAAGTGATGAACCTTTATTGGAGGGTGATATAATCCGAAATGCTGCACAAACCTATAACCAGATGAATGGTGCTGTAGAGGTAACCATGTCAATGAAAAGTGAGGGGGCAAGGCAGTGGAGCCGCATTACAGGAGAAAATGTAGGGAAATATATAGCAGTTGTTCTTGATAACCAGGTTTATTCTGCTCCCCGCATTAATGAAAAAATACCTGGCGGAAGTTCTATTATATCCGGAAATTTTGATGTTAAAGATGCCCAGGTACTGGCAAATATTTTAGAAACAGGTAAACTTCCGGTCCCTTCCCGGATAGTTCAAGAAGACATTGTAGGACCTTCCTTAGGCGCTGATTCCATCCGTGTGGGTGTAATTTCTCTCATCGTTGGTTTATTACTTGTTATCCTGTTTACGGCTGTTTATTATAGCACAGCCGGAGTAGTAGCAGATCTTGCGTTGTTTGGAAATATCTTTTTTATTTTTGGTGTACTTGCTTCTTTAGGCGCTACCCTAACACTCCCGGGTATCGCAGGTTTAGTGCTTACCATGGGGATGGCAGTGGATGCTAACGTAATCATCTTTGAGCGGATAAAAGAGGAATTGGCTAAGGGAAAGAGCATGTTAAAAGCCATAGCTGATGGGTACTCGGGGTCCTATTCGGCCATCATTGACGGAAATTTAACAACACTCATTATTGCATTTATCCTTGCATCCACCGGTTCGGGCCCAGTGAAAGGATTTGCTGTTGTACTTATAGTTGGTATTCTTTCTTCACTGTTCTGTTCCATCTTTATAAGCCGCCTAGTTATCGACTGGCAGGCAAGAAAAGAACGCCCGGTGAAATATTATACATTTCTCACAAAAAATGCTTTCAAAAACATCAATTTCGACTGGATGGGCAAACGTAGAATTGCCTATATGTTTTCAGCAGCAGTAACTGTTATTGGACTTATACTCATTCTCACCACCGGGTTTGATCTAGGGGTTGATTTTAAGGGCGGAAGAACCTATACTGTGCAATTTGACCAACCTGTAGATGCTGATGCGGTAAGAGATCACCTTTCAAAAAACTTTGATGATAAGATCCAGGTAAAGACTTTCAGTGGTGATAACAAACTGAAGATAACTACCAGCAACAGAGTAGATGAGAACTTACCTGAAACAGACAGCCTGGTTGCGTATGAACTCTATAACAACCTTTCTGGTTTTTACACCTCAAAACTTGACTTTGACACCTGGGACAATACTCAGAAACTCGGCCAGATGAAAGTGGAACCTACAGTTGCAAAAGATATACAGATAGATGCTTATAAATCCATTGCAATAGCCCTCCTGGCAATATTTATTTACATCGTTGTAAGGTTCCGCCGCTGGCAGTTTGGACTGGGAGCTGTGATAAGCTTAATGCATGATGCCTTTATGGTCATATCCTTGTTTGCCATTCTCAAAAACATCATGCCTTTCTCCTTGGAGGTGAATGAAGCGTTCATTGCGGCTGTTCTTACTGTGATAGGGTATTCGATCAATGATACCTGCGTTGTTTTTGACAGGATCCGGGAGTTTCTCCGGGAATCGAGATCAGGAACCATAACGAAAACTTTTAATTCCGCTATTAATCAAACCCTCAGCCGAACCATTATCACATCCGGTACTACACTTCTTTCTATTGTTGTGTTGTTAATTTTCGGGAACGAGAATATTCAGGGATTCGCTTTTGCGTTATTCATTGGTATCGGTTTCGGAACATATTCCTCCATCTTCATAGCCTCCGCTATTGCATTAGATGCTTATAAAAAAGAAGACAGGGAGAAACAGGCTGATGAAGTGATGAAGCGATAACATAATATTTTTCGGCTGGAGACTCCAAACTTCCAGCCGAAAAAGTTTTTGCAAAAATCTTTCTGTGTTATTTCTTGCTTCGCTTTGATATTTCATCCCGAAGTCTTGCAGCGCCCTCATAATCTTCTTTATCAAGAAGTTCAGTAAGTTTTTCATTAAGCTCCTTAAGCGTAAGCTTTGTGTAATCTGTTTTAGCGCTTTTACTTTGTTTAGGAACAACTTCCTCCTGTGTTAGTTCTTCTTCCCCTTCTTTGCCTGGTTCGTTAATAATAGTACCTGCTGCTTCAAGTATAAATTCATAAGTGAAAATGGGGCAACTAAACCTCACAGCCAATGCAAGCGCATCGCTAGTTCTTGAATCTACTTCTATCTCCTGCCCATTATGTTCGCAAATGAGTTTTGCGTAGAAGATACCATCCTGCAGGTTATCAATAATCACTTCCTTCAGGTTAATATGAAAAACGGTGAAAATATTTTTTATAAGGTCATGACTCAGGGGACGGTTAATAGTTACTTTTTCAATGGCTACAGCTATCGCCTGCGCCTCAAAAGCGCCAATGACAATGGGTAATTTTCTAACTCCGTTTATTTCACTCAGCAACACTGCATAACTCTGACTTTGTGTAATGGTATGAGATAAACCGGCTATTTCAAGTTCTATTTTGCGCATTTGATTCTACGAAGATATAAATTTATGTTACGCAATAAAATATTAGGAACCTTTGATCTTTTTAATGGCTTCCGTGAGTTGCGGTACTACTTCAAATGCATCTCCCACTATACCGTAATCAGCTGCTTTAAAGAATGGCGCTTCAGGGTCTTTGTTAATCACCACTATACATTTGCTTTGATTTACGCCTGCAAGATGCTGAATTGCGCCAGAAATTCCAATAGCAATATATAAGTTCGGTTTAATTGTGATGCCGGTTTGTCCTACATGCTCATGATGGGGGCGCCAGCCTATATCAGCCACTGGTCTTGAGCAAGCAGTAGTTGCGCCCAAAGTTTTTGCAAGCTCCTCCACTATTCCCCAATTCTCAGGGCCTTTTAATCCCCTGCCCCCGCTTACAACTAGTTCCGCCTCTGGAAGTGGAACCATGCCTTCAGATTCTTTTTCAACTCCGGTTATCTCATAATCATAATCCGAAGCGTCCATGGTTATTTGTAGTTTTTCAATTGATAAATCACCGTTTCCTGTTTCCGGTTTATACGAGTTAGGATTAAGTGTAATAACTGCTATATTAGTTTTTGCTGCAAGGGTGGTAGAGGCTTTACCTGAAAAAACAGTTTTTCCGAAATTGTTTCCGGTAGGAAGAGTATTGACTCCGGGTAATAATGCTGCTTGCAATCTTACTGCTATTCTTGGTGCTATTGTTTTGCCTGTTGAGTTGTGTGAAAGTACAATTGTTTTTGCTTCAGTTTGTTTTGCTGCCTCTGAAATGATTTTAGTATATGCTTTTGAATACATTGAATTGAGCTTTACTTCATCTGCATGAAGAATTTTGCTTACGCCATAGCTTCCCAGCTTTTCTAATTCACCGGTATTTACATTACCAATTGCAATTGCGATACATTGAGTGCCCTGCATTTTTGCAATCGCTGCTGCATATCCTGCTGCTTCCAAAGATGTCTTCTTTAAATTTCCATTACCAAGTTCTGCAAATACTAAAATCATATAATTGAATTAATCGGTTTTTCCTTATTTATTTTATAGACTTCGTTTTAAAAAACTTTTGCTTCATTATGTAGGGCATCCGCTAATGCATTCACATTATCCGGTGCAAACATTTTACAGGCACCTTTTTCAGGGGGCAGTTCAAATGAAACAAATTGAACTCTCGCAGCAGTTGTAGCTTCAATTATTTTCACAGGTTTAGTTTTTGATGCTAGGATTCCCCGCATATTTGGGATTCGAGCCTCAGCCATCCCTTTTTGTGCACCAACTATACAAGGCATCATAACTTTAATCATTTCTTTCATACCCTCTGTTTCCCGCTCAATATGCAAGACATTTGCATCAGCATTTAACTTTGCAGCAAGGGAAACATAAGGCAGTTCAAGCAATTCGGCTATCATTCCGGCCACCACTCCCCCATTATAATCAATTGTTTCTTTGCCGGTCAAAATGAGATCATAGTTTTCTGTTTTAGCATAACCTGCTATCTCATTTGCAACAACAAAAGCATCAACAGGATCAGTATCAATTCTAACCGCATCATCAGCGCCAAGTGCTAAAGCTTTACGAATGATTTGTTCATTCTCCACTTTCCCTACATTGATAACTGTAACTGTTCCACCGAGGGTTTCTTTCAGCTCTAAAGCCCTCACCAGCGCATACCATTCATCATAGGGATTAATGATAAACTGAACTTTGTCTTCGTTAAATTTCGTATTGTTATCTGTGAAACTGATCTTCGTAGTTGTATCCGGAACTTTGCTGATGCAGACAAGAATCTTCATATTTGCAGGTGATTAATTTTTTTGTTTTTGCCTTTCGCTAAGACGCCGCAAAGATAGTGTCTCAGCAACAGATTTTATGAACAGACTTTCACAATTATTACAGTTTCTTCAGGAGAATCCGAATGATCCTTTCATTAAATACTGCCTTGCTTTAGAGTATGATAAAGCAGGCGAAAGTACTAAGGCTGTTGAATACTTTACTGTGCTGGAACAGCAGCATGCTGATTATGTTGCAACCTACTATCACCTGGGTAAACTCTATGAAAAACTCCAGGAAAAAGGCAAAGCTGAACAAACCTATAATAAAGGTTTGCTGGTTGCCCAGCTTGCGAAAGATCAACATGCCTATAGTGAATTATTGAACGCTAAGAATGAACTGGTTAATAATTATGATGTTGAATTTGATGAGTGATGCAAAAAGAGACGCTTATAGAAAAATTTAAGGAGTTTATTCTTGAAAAAAAATTGTTGAAAAAGGATGAACCGGTTTTACTTGCTTTTAGTGGAGGCATTGATTCAATGGTGATGACGCAACTCTTCCATCTATGTGAGTACAAATTCGGTATTGCCCATTGTAATTTTCAGTTGAGAGGGAGTGAAAGCGATGGGGATGAAGCATTTGCAGCACATATTGCTGCACATTACAACATCCCATTTTATTCAATGCGCTTTAATACAAAAAAGCATCAGATAGAAAACAAACTTTCGCTTGAAGAAGCGGCAAGAAACCTCCGGTACTCCTGGCTGGAAGAGACAAGAAAAACATTTCATTATGCCTATATCGCCACAGCCCATCACTTGAATGATTCAATAGAAACAATTCTACTCAATCTCACAAAAGGGACTGGTATCAGGGGTTTACAGGGTATACCTTCAAAGAATCAAAACATTATCCGTCCGCTTTTATTTTCAGAAAAAGAAGAGATCAAACAGTTTTGCGAGGAGCATAAGCTTACCTACAGAACAGATACAACAAATCAATCAGATGATTTTCAACGGAACAAAATAAGAAATCATGTGATACCGGTTTTGAAAGAAATAAATCCTGCACTGGAACAAACATTTGCAAAGAACATCAGGCACTTTACACAAACGAATGCAATTTTCAGGGAAGCAGCTGACAAAAAGATCAAAAAAATTGTGCAGCATCGGAAAGATGCGACCTACATTCCTATCAACACTTTAAAAAACCTTCTTGCATCCGCTACATATCTTTTTGAGATTTTGAATAAGTTCGGATTTAACGAATATCAATCCGTAGAAATCCATGAAAACCTCTCAGGCTCAGGAAAACAATTTTTCAGTAATACGCACCGGGTAATCATTGACAGAAATTTCCTTATCGTCACATCTTTACATTCTGAAGAATCAAAACACATCATTATTGAAAGCGGGAACACCATCATCAAAACAAAATATTTCAATCTTCATTTTGAATACTCAAACTTTCACCCGGGGATGCAATTCAACCCATCGGGAGAAATCGCATATTTTGATGCAGATAAAATTTCTTTCCCGCTCACTTTGAGAGTTTGGAAAAAAGGAGACTACATGTATCCCTTCGGCCTGTACAAAAAAAACTCAACGGAGAAAACAAAAAAACCAGCAAAGAAAAAGATAAGCGACTTACTTACAGACATAAAAATTGATCTTTATGAAAAAGAAAACACTTTTGTTTTGCTGGAAGGTGACAGGATCTGTTGGCTGTTGAAACACAGGCAGGATGAGCGTTTCAGGCTTTCTCCAACCACACGAAAACTGCTGAAAATAAAAATGCTCCCCGGTAAGGAGAGCATTTGAAATATTTTTCTAGAGATGTATTACTCTGTTACAAGTAACTTTTTTAAAGCGGGTATATCTCCATCAGTTACCTGTACAATATAAATTCCTGAAGCAATTCCGGGCAATTCAACTGGTATGGTTTGTAATGTACCTGTTGCGGTAAAGTTCTTTGAAACAATAATCTTTCCGGTGAAATCCTTCACCAAAACAGTTTCATTTTTTCCTGCTTCAGCAAGTATGTTCAGGTTAATTACCTCACCACTGTTTGCCGGATTCGGGTAAACAGTAAAAGCTTTTAACGCATCATTTCCCTCCAATGTTGTAAGTGTCTCAGAGCCTGTATAAAAAATCCTGTATGGAGAAGCTCCTTCGCATGTGTTTGCCTCTCCTATCACTTTCACTCTCCAGTAATATTTCTGATCATGCACAAGGTCTGTACAAATGAAACTTGTTTCAGTTGTAAAAACATCATACTTCATAGCAGTAAAAGAGGGAGTATAGGATACCTGCACAACATACCCCTGGGCATTTTCTACAGGTGACCAGCTAAGTTCTGCATAATTTGAAAACAAATTCTCCTCCTCATCAAAAGGTAATAGAAGTTCACTGGTATCAACGTCTGTAAAGTTTACTGTCGGGTTTTCAAGCAGATAATCTTTCGGGCCAGTCAGGTATTCAGTCATAGCATCCATCTGGTCAGGGCTGAATTTATCCTGGCAATTATCATCTGAATAACTCATGAAATATGTTCCATCTGGGTTAAAGTCAACGCCATCGGGGTCAGTAAAAAGAGGAGCTGAGGAACAGAACCATCTCCAGGAAGCATAATCTGCCGGAGTATCACAAAAACCATCTGCCGCAGAATTACAGTTTCCCCCATCTACTTGTTCCTGATCACTTATCGGAGGATCTCCCCATTCCCATCCATAAAATGTATGAGGTAAAGAAAAATAATGTCCTAATTCATGAGCAATAGTGCTATTTCCAATTCCCCCACATCCATTTGCAATTGCAACTGCATTTCCCGCTGGTGAAAAATACCCACAGTTGCCAGCTGGATCACCAACAAAATACATATTTACGGCATCAGGATCATTGTTCAATGCCATCATTGAATATCCATCATCCCAGTCATGATTATAGTAAATACTCTTATTTATGTAATGCACATCTTCAAACAAATAAAAAATAAACCCCGCTGGTTCAAATTGTACATTTAAGTCGCAGATATTTTGCATGACAGTGGAAACATTAATGTAACCCTCCCCTGCATCTGTTCCTACAATATGCACTTTTATTGGAACAAAGTAAGTTTCCCCACTCCTTGATTCGCCAGGAATATGATTAGCCTGAAAATTTCTTAACCATGCAAGGTCAGCCTCAGTTTGTATGGTGCCACATGGGTTTTGCGCCTTCAAGAGAGCCGGAACTGCAATAAGCAGAATGAGAAACAGTTTCTTTATCATAATAGTGTTGATGCAAAGTTAACAATTCAGGGTTGCCTGCGCAAAAATGATACTAACAGAATGCGTATCAGGGTAAGAAAATTTATCTTTGCGGAAATTTTTACACAACTATGAATAAAGTAACTGTTATTGGTGCCGGAAACGTAGGCGCTACAGTGGCAAATGTGCTTGCTCACAGGGATTTTTTGAGCGAAATTATTGTACTTGATATTAAAGAGGGTACAGCGGAAGGTAAAAGCCTTGATACCTGGCAACAGGCACCTATAGACAACTACAGTACAAGAACTATTGGGGTGACAAATGATTATGCAAAAACTGCCGGCAGTGATGTGGTAGTTATTACCTCCGGATTGCCAAGAAAACCCGGAATGAGCAGGGACGACCTGATCAGTGTAAATGCAGGTATCGTAAAATCTGTTACTGAAAATGTGATAGCACATTCCCCCAATGCCATACTCATAGTTGTTTCAAATCCGCTGGATGTGATGTGTTATTGCGCTTATCTTGCTGCAAAAAAAGACAGCAGAAAAGTGTTCGGCATGGCGGGCATTCTTGATACTGCAAGATACAGGGCTTTTCTTGCTGAGGCATTAAATGTTTCTCCGAAAGACATTCAGGCTTTATTGCTGGGTGGGCATGGCGATACGATGGTTCCGCTGCCGAGATACACAACTGTTTCAGGAATTCCTGTTACAGATATGATAGCCGACGATAAACTCAATGCAATTATTGAGCGTACAAAAAAAGGCGGCGGAGAAATTGTAAACCTGCTGGGAACAAGCGCCTGGTATGCGCCGGGGGCTGCTGCTGCGCAAATGGTGGAGGCAATTATAAAAGATGAAAAAAGGATTTTTCCTTGTTGTGTTTTATTGAATGGGGAATATGGTTTAAAAAACATTTACCTGGGCGTTCCGGTAAAATTGGGAAAAAACGGTATTGAAGAGATCATTGAGTTGAAACTGAATGCTGATGAAATGGCATTACTTACTTCTAGTGCTTCTGCTGTAAAAGAAGTAATGGATGTGCTTGATAACATGAAACTCTTTTGAGTTTCTGACTCGAAGTTCAATGGGAAATCACAAACAGAAAAACTTTTATCCTTGAACTTTCAATTAACCATGAACATAAAACTCAAAATCCAAAAAATTCCACCTGGCGGTTCACACATTTTTGTCAAAGGGAAAATCGGCAGCAAAAATGTTACTTATCTTATTGACACAGGTGCCTCAAAAAGTGTGATTGATAAAAACTACTTTGCAAAACATTTTGCTGAATTACAAATAACTGAACTTGCTCACAGCACGACAGGTCTCGGCGCAACGTATGAAAAAAGCGAATCCATCACAATCCCACAGATAGAAATTGGAAAATTTGTGATCCGGAAAAATGAATTCGGCTTGCTTGATCTTTCTGTGATCAATGCTGCTTATCATCAAGCAGGGCTTGATCCGATACTAGTTATCATTGGTGGGGATATTTTATTAAAGTATAAAGGTGTTATAGACTATAGAAATAAGATATTTAAGTTATATCAGCACAAATAGAATCTATCTTTGCTTTCAGAATGAAAGAAACCGGCAATTCTACTCCCAGGGAACTCCTGCCAGGCTTTTACAAACAATATCAGTTAGGTGAGGACGGCGGGCAAAGTAGCGCATTTGTGAAGGTTGAAATGACAAAATCATTTTATATCTACATCCCCAACTTTGATGCGAGACGAAAGGCAGTTTTAAAACATGACATCCATCATTTAGTAACAGGTTATGAAAGTTTACTGCTTGGAGAAACTGAAATTGCAACATGGGAAATCGCATCAGGCTGTAAAAAGTACTGGGCTGCGTTTTACATAAACATGTTCGGATTCATGCTAGGGCTGGTTATCAATTTGAAAGGCGTTTTCAGGGAATTCAGGAAAGGGAGGCGTACAAAAAATCTATATCATGATACCCGGATTGAAGCATACTGGCTTGATGTAAAGATCGCTGACATCCGAAAGCATTTATTATTAGATAGCTACCAGCAAACAAGAGTAACTGCAGGTGACGTTTTGCATTTTACTTTTATCATCATTTGTGGAATTTTTCTTCAACTAACCGCCATCCTGCTTATACCCATCATACTCGTAACTACATTGGTAGCTTTTGTTGGGAAAAAGGGTTCAACCGACTGAGTTATCTTTGCGCACTTTATGAGTTTACAAACAGAGATACAGAGGCGCAGAACATTTGCCATCATCAGTCACCCGGATGCCGGAAAAACTACTTTAACGGAAAAATTTCTTCTCTACGGCGGGGCAATACAGGTTGCCGGCGCTGTAAAAAGCAATAAGATAAAAAAATCCGCCACCAGCGACTTCATGGATATTGAGCGGCAACGGGGAATTTCGGTGGCGACATCTGTAATGACTTTCGAGTATGAAGGCATACAAGTGAACCTGCTGGATACGCCCGGCCATAAAGACTTTGCGGAAGATACTTACAGAACATTAACTGCGGTAGACAGTGTAATTCTTGTGATAGATTGTGTAAAAGGAGTTGAAGAACAAACGGAAAGGTTAATGCATGTTTGCCGCATGCGCAAAACACCTGTGATCATTTTCATAAACAAGATGGACAGGGATGGAAAAGATCCTTTTGACCTGCTGGATGAACTGGAAAGTAAACTCAGTATAAAAGTTCGCCCACTGAGCTGGCCGATAAACACAGGTACCTATTTTAAGGGAGTGTATTCTTTGTATCATAAAAAATTAAACTTATTCAGGCCGGGTTCGCAGCGGGTGGAAGATGATGTGATAACGATTGAAAACATTGCTGATAAAACCCTGGATGAACAGGTTGGTGAAAGAGATGCAAAACAACTGAGAACAGATGTTGAAGTGATAGAAGGTGTGTACGACAAGTTTAATGCAGAAAAATATTTAAGTGCAGATGTTGCGCCGGTTTTTTTCGGCAGCGCCATCAATAATTTCGGTGTACAGGAATTGCTGGAAACATTCATTCACATCGCCCCCATTCCGCAAAAAAGGGAAACGGATAAACGGGAAGTATTGCCCGAAGAAAAAAAATTTTCAGGCTTCGTTTTTAAAATTCATGCAAACATAGACCCAAGGCACAGGGACAGGATAGCCTTTCTGAGAGTATGCAGTGGAACATTTGAGAGAAACAGTTTTTATCATCATGTGCGCCTCGATAAAAACCTGCGGTTCAATAACCCCTACTCTTTCATGGCTTCCAGTAAAGATGTAATTGATGAAGCATACCCGGGTGATGTAATCGGCTTATATGACACGGGGAACTTCAAAATAGGCGATACATTAACTGAAGGGGAAGATATTTTATTCAAAGGCGTCCCGAGTTTTTCTCCTGAAATATTTAAGGAACTCATCAACCTTGACCCGATGAAAACAAAACAACTGGATAAAGGCATTGAACAACTGACTGACGAAGGCGTTGCACAGTTATTCATTCATAATGTCGGACACAAAAAAGTAGTAGGCACCGTGGGCGAATTACAATTTGAAGTAATTCAGTACCGTTTGGAAAATGAGTACGGCGCAAAATGCCGCTTTCAAAATATCAGCATGCACAAAGCCTGCTGGATAACGATCGATGATGCAAAAGATCCTGTACAGAAAAAACAATTAGATGAATTCTTGCGGCTGAAGGGCGATTTCATTTACTTCGATAAAGATAATAACCCTGTGTACATGGCCGAAACAAACTGGGCGCTGAATGTAGCCAGGGAAAATAACCCTCTTCTCACCTTTCATACTACCAGTGAGTTTAAGACGGGAGTATCAGTTTAAGTATTTTCGCAATAAAATAGTCTGTTTTACTTTTAGTTATCAATTTTTATGAAATCAATAGCATTCATCAGCCTGTTCTTTCTGCATTTCTCCCTTTTCGCCCAGCAGAAAATTTCAACCATCTACCTCCTCTCCGGCCTCGGCTCAGATGAAAGGATCTTTAAAAATCTCAGCATTGATACACAGTATAACATCATCTATCTCCCCTACTCTCTTCCTTTAGAAAATGAAACCATTGAAAGGTATGCAGGGCCCATGGCTGAGAAGGTGGATACAACAGAAGCCTTTGCCATTATCGGAGTTTCACTGGGAGGCATAATTGCAGTGGAGATGACGGAGTACATCCATCCTGAAAAAGTGTTCCTGCTTTCCAGCGTCAGTTCATCAGATCAAGTGCCGGGGCAATATGCTTTTTATGCAAAACATAACCTGCATAAAACCCTGCCTGCATGGATGTTCAAGTATTCTACTTTCCTGTTGCAACCGCTGTATGAACCGGAACGCAAGGCAGAAAAAGTTACCTGCAATGCAATGATAAAACAAAAAGATGCGCTGTTTATGAAGCGGGCTACAGCCATGCTGGTAAACTGGAAACGAACGGAAGAAGAGAACAATAATATAACCATCATACAAATACATGGCTCAGCAGATAATACCTTGCCGGTAGAAAATATACAAGCTGATCATATCATTGAGGGCGGCTCACACATGATGACGCTGATACATGCAGGCAGCGTCTCTGAGATCATCAATACGGAACTTGCAAAATAATTTTTATAATTTTTTTATCCTTTATTAAAAACCCCCTACATTTGACTAAAACCTACAGTATGGCAAAACGTACCAGAACAACCCATCGCAGTAAAGCAGGAACTAAATTATATGCTGTAAGAGATTCAAAGGGCCGGTTTGTTGACATTCAAACGTACAAAAAAGCGCACGGCTCAGATATTAAGCGCAGCAGCAAAAGTGAAAAAGCTGCAAAGAAGAAATAATTTCCAATTCCTTTTTCTCATTTCTGTTATTCCTGCAGCAATCATTCTATACCAAAAGGGCACATCTATTTGTGTATAACATGATTTTACTTCCTACCGGGTAACAGTAATTTTACAATTCAAATTATTGATGGAAGGCGCAGTTATCAATTTTCAGGACGTACAAATTTACCAGGGCAAAACTCTTGTTCTCGGAGATGTGACTTTTGAAATTCAGTACGGCGAATTCATTTATCTCATCGGAAAAACCGGCAGCGGAAAATCTTCTTTGCTCAAAACCATATACGGCGACCTGCCATTACGAAGCGGCACCGCAACAGTGGCGGGATTTTCACTCCAGGGGGCAACATGGAAAAACATTCCTTACCTGCGCCGCAAGCTTGGCATCGTGTTCCAGGACTTTCAACTGCTGATGGACAGATCGGTGGAGGAAAACCTTGCCTTTGTATTACGGGCCACTGGCACAATGGATAAAGCATTGATAAAAGTAAAAGCCGATGAAGCTTTACGCAGGGTTGGATTGCAGAATAAAGGTTTCAAGATGCCTTATGAATTAAGCGGAGGCGAACAACAGCGGGTTGTTGTCGCTAGAGCAATCATCAATGACCCGGTGATAATTCTTGCAGATGAACCTACGGGTAACCTCGACCCTGAAACTTCAGATGATATTATGCAACTGTTGCGGCACTTGAACTCGGAATTTAAAACGGCAATCCTGATGGCCACACACAACTATGATATCCTTAAAAAATTTCCTTCTCATATTATGCGCTGTGCAGGCGGGAAGGTAAGCATGGAAGCAGCCTCGGCGATCCTGTAAAACTTTGTGCATTTCTGAATTTCGTTAAAGCCAAGGTTTATCAAAACCCTTTCTAAATTTGCAACATGCCTGCAGCAAATGAATCACTTACCGCTACGATAAACAGATTGAAATCCGCTTATCATAAAATTATCGGCAGGCATATTCTTATACTGGAAACAGCCTATCCCCACCCGGTGAAAGTAACAAGGTGGGCTTTCCGTTGCCTAGGAATTTTCCTGGGAGTTCTATTTTTAATTTACATAGCCTTACTGTTCGGAGCCTGGGGAGGTATTCCTTCAAACACAGCAATAAAAGAAATTAAAAATGCAACGGCAAGTGAAGTGTACAGTGAAGATGGCATCTTGCTTGGAAAATATTTTGTAGAAAACAGAACCAATGCAAAGTTTGAGGAACTACCGGAGTATTTGATCCATGCACTTGTTTCTACGGAAGATGTCAGATTTTATGATCACAAGGGGGTGGATTTTGTGAGTTTTTTGCGGGTGATCTTCCGTACAATCATACTGAATGATGAAAGTGCAGGCGGCGGAAGTACTATTAGCCAGCAGCTTGCAAAAAATTTATACGACAGGTCAGAAAACACACTAAGCATGCCGGCCATTAAAATGCGGGAAATGATAGTGGCGGGAAAACTGGAACGCTATTACAGTAAGGATGAAATACTCACACTGTATTTTAACACTGTACCTTTTGGCGAAAATTGTTATGGGATAGAAGCAGGTGCATTGAGGTTTTTTAATAAAAAGCCCGCTGATCTGAAAATTGAAGAAGCCGCTGTGCTTGTAGGTTTGCTGAAAGCAAATTCAATTTATAACCCCAGGAAATATCCGGAACGATCTCAACAAAGAAGAAATGTGGTACTTAATCAAATGCTCGCATATGAAAAACTGACAGCCACTCAATACGATTCATTAAAACAAATACCCCTCACGGTAAATTATAACAATGATACACAAAGTGATGGCCCTGCAGCTTATTTCAGGGAACACCTGCGGCCGCAGCTTGAAAAACTATGCGCAGAAACGCTCCCGAAAAAAGAAGATGGTTCAGCATATAACATTTATACAGACGGTTTAAAAATTTACACCACCCTCAATTCAAAAATGCAGAAATACGCTGAAGAGGCGGTAGAAGAACACATGAAAACACTGCAAAAAACATTTAACCGGGAGTGGTCAAAAAGCGACCCATGGGGAAAAAGTAAATCTGCAGTCAGTGCAGCTATCAAGCGCAGCGACAGGTATCTGAATATGACGGATGCCGGATTCAATGAGAAAGAGATCATGGAGGCATTTGATAAAGACACAAACGTAAAATTATTTTCATGGGAGGGTGACATTGACACCATACTTCCACCTGTTGACTCTGTAAAAAATTCATTGAGGCATTTGCGAACAGGTTTTCTTGCCATGGAGCCCTCAACAGGAAATATTAAAGCATGGGTGGGCGGTATCAATCACAATTTTTACAAGTACGATCATGTAAAAAGTAAACGCCAGGTGGGTTCAACTTTCAAACCCATTGTGTATGCAGCCGCCATGGAGTATGATAGTCTAACCCCTTGTAGTTATATTCCCAATGAATTAAAAACGTACTCTGATTATCAAAACTGGCAACCGGAAAACTCAGACGGAAACTACGGGGGCATGTATTCCCTCAAAGGCGGTTTAACGTATTCAGTTAATACCATTGCTGCATCACTTATCATTCAAATAGGCCCCAGTAAAGTAATAGAGCTGGCAAAAAAAATGGGAGTAACTTCAAAAATGAAAAGCGTACCTTCTATCGCATTAGGGTCAGCCGATATTTCCTTGTATGAAATGATAACGGCTTACAGTACAATTGCAAATAGAGGTATGGCAGTAACTCCGCAAACATTACTGAGAATTGAAAGCCCGGATGGTGACACCTTATACACTTCACCAAAAACAAAAAAAACAAGGGCATTAAGCCAACAAACAGCTGACTATGTGATTAATATGATGCAAAGCGTTGTAAACAACGGAACAGCGTCAAGACTACGGGGATCATACGGCCTGGGTATGCAGCTTGCAGGGAAAACAGGTACTACGCAAAATAATACAGACGGTTGGTTCATTGGTTTTTCACCAAGATTAGTTGCCGGAGGCTGGGTAGGTTGTGAAGTACCTGAAATACATTTCAAAAGTACAGCGAACGGACAAGGCGCAGCCACTGCTCTACCTATCTTTGGAAAATTCATGGGAAAAACTTCGAAAGATAAAAGTGTAAGTAAAAATGTGTACGGCTCATTTGCTTACACATCAGATTCAACGTTTGCAAATATTGACTGCCCCTTGTGGGTGGCTAATACAATTCAAAGAGACTCCTTAGGGTTTATAGAAGCAGTAATGTATGATATCCGGAAATTTGCTGATAGTTTGAAGTTAAAAAAAGATACAATCCCTGAATTTAATTTACCGGGAGCAGAAAAATAATTAGTAAAAAAAGCAATTTATAAATTTGATCTGGTTTAATAAGAATTTACAACTTCAAGATTTGACTATCCTCAGTAAAAGCACAATGACTGATTATATCGGGATGGAGTTTACTGAGGTGGGTAATGATTACATTAAAGCAAAACTACCGGTGGATCACAGAACAAGCCAACCCTATGGACTTTTACATGGAGGTGCAAGTTGTGTGTTGGCTGAAACTCTTGGCAGCATTGCATCAGCAATGGTAGTAGATCATTCAAATTTTATGACTTTGGGTATTGAAATAAATGCCAATCATCTGCGGAGTGCAACACAGGGTTATGTTGAAGGTATATGTAAACCTATTCACCTGGGAGGAACATTACATGTTTGGGAAATAAATATCTATGATGAAAACAAGAAACTCATTTGTATCAGCAGGTTAACTGTCCTGATAAAGAAAAGGTGATAGCGCTGGCCAGTTGCGGCTTATATGAACAGGTTAAGATAGTTTAACATTTCAATTTAAAAGCTTTAAATACTTTTACTCGCTAAAATATTATTTTCATCAAAAACTATTAACTATGAAATATACTTCTGAAATTGAAATCAACAAACCAAGAGAAACTGTTGTAGCCTTGTTTGACAACCCTGATAACATGAAGGAATGGATGCCGGGCTTAATCAGTTTTGAAGCACTTAGCGGAACACCCGGGCAAAAAGGTGCAAAGTCGAAATTAAAGTTTGACATGAATGGAAGAAAAATAGAAATGATAGAAACAATAACTGTGAGAAATCTGCCGGATGAGTTTTCCGGAACCTACGAGGCAAAAGGTGTGTGGAACAGCGTTTCAAACAGGTTCATTGCCCTGTCAGCTGACAAAACGAAATGGGTTATTGAAAATGAGTTTAAGTTCAGCGGCTTCATGATGAAACTGATAGGTTTTCTTATGCCGGGGGCATTTAAGAAAACATCAATGAAATACCTTGAACTTTTCAAGGCTTTTGCTGAAAGAAGCTGAGACCAAAACATTTCAACACCAGAAACATTCTGGATTTTACTCCTGCTCTACTAATTTCAGTTCACTCATGATATTCTGCGCATTTGCATATTTATCAATGATGAATAAGGTATAACGAACATCAATGGAGATATTCCTGCATCTGTTGATATCATATAAAACATCACTCATCGTACCCTCCCA
>JBJXHH010000236.1:0-3316 GCA_046160675.1 Chitinophagales bacterium | reverse complement strand
ACAAAGCCCGGAACACAAGCAGCACCTCTTTGGGCAAAACCAGGCTCTATTCCCAAATATAATTTCTGTGAAATTTGATAATAGAATGATGCAGTAACATGATACGTATGAATATGAATTTTTGCGTCATCAGGCACCCCAACATCTTCAGAATACTTTTCCCAGGCTCTTGTATAACCTCCTTGTATCCCAACAGAAAACTGTGCCTTTGCTGATGGCATTATACAAACAAAACAAATAGCTGTAATTAAGTATGATTTCATACGATAACTCATTTTAAAAAAGTACGTAACCAGATGGTAAAGGTTGGGTGACCTTGAACCTTTTTCCATTTTATTCCTCAACCCTTTCACCTAAAGTCTTTGCTTATTCATATTTTCCCTATAATTTTATCAGATAAAACTTTCAACATATGAAAAATTTCCTACTTCTTCTCCTCTCAGTTTTTTGTTTTTCGCTTTCAGCGCAAACAGTTTTATTTTATGATGATTTTGAAGATGGCATAGGTTCATGGGGTGAGGCCGGAACCTGGGGTGATACTGATGAAAAAGCCTATGGCGGTAGTTACTCAATGACGGAAAGCCCTTACGATCCAACCTATTCCAGCGGCTCAGCTATTCCTGAACAATGGATTGAAATGTCTGATGGTGTTGATCTTACAACCGCAACAGATGCAATTGTTTCTTTTTATGCCCAGATAGACCTGGAGACGGGTTTTGATTATATGTACCTGCAGGTAACTACGGATGATGGAGATACTTGGTTCGATATAGCTGTTTTTAACGGGGAAGGTCTTTTTACCTGGGAATATTTTTCTTATTCCATTGGTTCATTTGTAGGTTTTAGTAATGTAAAACTTCGTTTCAATTTTGTTCCTGACTTTGCATATGAAGTTGACGGAATGTATATTGATGATTTTACAATAACAAGTTATGACGATGATATCTCTCCTCCGTTAATTCTCCATACTCCTCTCCCGCTGTTTGAAGGTTCGCTTTTAGATCATACTATTGCCGCAACAATTATTGATGGAAGCGGAATTTCTTCAACCGAACTGTATTATAATACAGATGGCGGAACATACACCGCTGTTACAGGAACAAATGTAAGTGGAGATGAATTTGAATATGTTATTCCAACTTTGCCGGCAGGTACTTTTGTAGATTATTACATTGTTGCAACTGATGATGCGCCGATTAGTAATACTGCATCTAGTGAAACCTGGCATATGCTTGCAGGTGAGCATGTTTTTTATGATGATGGAAGCACTGGAACAGATGTAAGTATCCTGCTTGTTGATGGTGCATTTACAACTGCAGCTGCTGTGAAAGTTACTTTTGAAGACCCCACACAATTGGTAAGCATGATCATTCAAACTTATACAGATAATATAAGTTACCCAAACGACAGTATTCTAATTCATGTGTGGGAAGATGATGGCGGAGAGCCAGGTGATGATATTATTACACCATTCAACATCTGGCCAGAAGCAACTTTAGATAACCCGTACGGTGGAACCAGAATTGATCTACGGGCATATTCGTCAGAACTTTCAGGCCTGGAGGGCGATTATTTTATTGGTATAAGCAATGAATATGGATCTGTTGCTCCTGTTTATACTTTGACAGGCAGCGCAGGAAATTCTTTTTATGAGAACTCAAGTATCTGGTACAGCTTTAACGACTTTCATTTCCGGGCTGTTACAGCGGGTGGTATCCTTGCACCTGTTGCAGATTTTTCTTTCACAGGGGATAATGAAGTAACCTTCACTGATCTCTCTACAAATACACCAACTACCTGGGAATGGATTTTCGGCGACGGAAGTTTACTATCTTCAGAACAAAATCCAATACACACTTATCTCATTGATGGAAGTTATGAAGTGTGCCTTACTGCATCGAATACCGGTGGAGAAAATACAATTTGTAAACCAGTGGAAATAACAAACGGGGCTTCCACTCCCGAAGCAAACTTTACTTACACAATACTTGATAATACTGCAACATTCACTGATGTTTCAACAAATGCACCCACAGAATGGAGTTGGGATTTTGGTGATGCAACTTTATCAACTGAACAAAACCCTACACATGTTTTTGCTAACGGAGAGTACGAAGTGTGCTTAACTGCAACGAATATAGCTGGTTCAGATGTAAGCTGTAAAACCCTGCAGGTATTAGTGGGGATTGATGAACTTACTTATGCCGGAATTCAAGTGTATCCCAATCCGGCAAGTGAGCAATTTCTGATTCAACTTGCAGAAGCATCCGGGGAAAAAGAAATAAGCGTCTTTAGTTTATCAGGGGAAAAGTTTTTTGAAAGTAACTCATCAGAAAATTCCATTTTGCTAAATGTAAAAAATTATGCTGACGGAATGTATATTCTTAAAGTAGAAACTGATGAAGGTTCTTTGCAGAAAACTTTTGTAGTAGCTAAAGAATGATACATTTAGTCATCCCCCGCAAACTATTCTTCGTATATCAGTGTTAACATGCCGCAAAATAAACCGCCGATGTATGAAAGAATGCTGTTATAAGAATAAAAAAACCGATAAAACACTGCTGAATATTTCTGAATTTAAAAACGAGAATCCCTACAAACATCCGCAACACAATGAGTTTTACTCATGTATTTTAATAACAGAGGGGAAAGGCAAATACAGAATAGATGGCAGGGAATATTTTTTTTCCCCCAATGAATTATTTTTCTTCACCCCGTTTCAACTGTATGAATTCATTCCTGAAAATCTTTTTTCAGGAGTTACAATCTTCTTTCATTCAGACTTTTTCTGCCTTGAGAAACATGCAAAAGATGTAGGCTGCAACGGTGTTCTGTTCAATAATATTTATGCAGAACCTTCTATTTGTGTGCATGCGTCTCAGTTGCATGAGTTGCTGGAAACTATAAACAAGATAAAAACAGAAATTGCGCAACAGGCATTTGCCCAAGGTGAGTTATTGATTTCTTACCTGAAAATATTTCTCATACAGGCGGTTCGTATAAAAACTGCAAACCAGCCCGGCATGCAGGCTACTGACAAGATATCCCTGCAGGATGCTGATGGAATAAAACTGAAAACGCTGATAGAAGACAATTTCCGCAAAGAACATAGTCCTTCAGAATATGCAGGGTTGATGAACACTTCACTCAAGTCGCTCAATACGCTGGCAAAAAAATATTTTAACAAACCCATCGCCGAACTTTTACAAGACAGACTGGTTACGGAAGCAAAACGGGAACTTTACCTCACAAACAAAACGGTAAAAGAGATAGCTTACAACATCGGGTTTAATGATGAATATTATTTCAGCAGGAT
>JBJXHH010000235.1:0-13306 GCA_046160675.1 Chitinophagales bacterium | reverse complement strand
GTCCAGATAACATTGTCAGTGTGAATTTTCCTGCCATCATCTAGTACCAGGTTATTACCGTCATAATCATTCACCTTTGTGTTCAGCCAAACTTTTACGCCAAGTTTTTCAAGATATTTTTTTGCGTTGCTTGATGACTTTACACTCATTCCGCCAAGCAGCCTGTCAGAACCCTCAATAAGCTGAACATCCATCATTTCTTTTTTCAGTTCTCTGTAATCATGAGGAATCACATTGGTTTTGATCTCAGCCAGCGCCCCGGCAAGCTCAACACCTGTGGGTCCGCCGCCTACGATGATGAAATTCATGCTCTTATGTTTGGCCTCCAGTGTTTCAGAAATAATAGCTTTTTCAAACTCCTGTAAAATATCACTTCGGAGGTTAAGGGCATCCGGAATGGTTTTGAGCGGCATGCCATAACTTTCCAGGTTTTTATTGCCAAAGAAATTAGTAGTGGCACCGGTGGCTATTACAAGGTGATCGTATTTGAAAGTACCGGCATTTGTATGCACACAATTCTTATCCGTATCAACTTGCAATACTTCAGCCATCCTGAAAATGATATTCGGGTAAGGGCCTATTTTCTTGCGAAAGGGATATGCTATACTGTCTGCGCTAAGCCCTGCTGATGCAATCTGGTAAAGCAGGGGTTGAAAGGTGAAATAGTTGTGTCTGTCAAGTAATATGACACGAAAGGGCTTATTCTTCATTTTTTTCACAAACTCAATACCTGCGAAGCCGCCACCTATAACAATTATTAATGGGAGAGATGTATTATCAAAAAGATATTTCATTTTAGAGATTACAAAGGTATAACCCCAAATGCAGAATAGATGTTCGTATTCATAACTATTTATTTAAAAGGATAAAAACAAGCGAATCCTGCTACCTTTATGCTGAAAAAAACTAGCACCAAAAAATGTCTAAAAAGAAAAGGATTTCGGGCTTTGGTTCTTTGTGTTTGCAGCATGTTGATCTTGGCAAAAAAATAACCCCGCATGCAACACCCGTGTATGCAACTTCAGGTTTTTCATTTGAAAACACCGAAGAGGCTATCGAATTATTTAAGGACCTGGACAAGGGGTTTACCTATTCTCGATTGGCGAACCCAACAGTAGAAATTTGCGAAGAGAAAATTGCTTCGTTAGAGACTTTTGGAAGCGAAATACAAGCTAGAGCCCAAATGTTCAGCAGCGGGGTAGCAGCTATTTCAAGTGCTATTTTAAGCTGTGTGAAACCCGGTGAAAAAATTCTTACCCAAAATCTTTTATACGGAACAACAGACGAGATGATGAAGAGCCTGTTAGCTTCATTTAACATTCAAACAATTCAAACCAATTTGAATGAGGTTAAAACTGTTGAAGCAATTTTAAAGAAAGACAAAAAAATAAAACTAATTTATATTGAAACACCCTCAAATCCTGTTCTCGAAGTATTTGACATTGCAGAGTTGGCTTCATTGGCAAAAATGTATCAATGTAAAACGATAGTTGATAATACATTTGCTACTCCCTATTTACAGCAACCTTTGCTTTTAGGCACTGATTTAAGTGTACATTCAACAACAAAATACCTGAATGGCCATGGGACAGGATTGGGAGGAGTTGTGGTAGGAACAGATAAGAAATTGGTGAAAGAAGATGTTTGGAAAAAAGTGAAATTACTCGGCGGTTGTGCAAATGCCTGGGATGCATGGCTTGTTTTGAACGGGATAAAAACTTTGGAACTGCGGATGCAGAGGCATTGTGAGAATGCAAAAAAAGTAGCCCATTTTTTGGCGGATCATCCTGCAATTGTAAAAGTGAATTATCCCGGATTAAGAAAACATGAACAACACACACTTGCAAAAAAACAAATGAGGGATTTTGGAGGCATGTTGAGTTTTGAGTTGAAGGGCGGATTGAAAGCTGGAATTCGGTTTATTAATAACCTGAAGATGGGGCAACTCATAACTTCGCTCGGAACTGTGGATACTATTTGCCTGCATCCTGCCAGTATGAGCCATGTAAATGTGCCCAGGGAACAGCGACTTGCTTTTGGAATAACAGATGGACTGGTACGTATGAGTGTTGGTATTGAAACCGTTGAAGATATTATCAATGATATAGAACATGCTTTGGAGAAATGATGAAATATTTACAAAAGATTAAAAGTTAATATAACATCTCCCTCTTGTTTTCGTTAATATTGTGATTTATAGAATGAAACAAATTCTAATTCTCGGAGTTTCTATTTTCCTGTTCTTTACCTCCTGTGATGTAACTGAAAACATTCAGGATGGGCAAACAGCTTTTGCACTAAAAAAATATGCCTTAGCGGCAGAACTATTACAGAAAGATTTTAACAAAGAACAGCTCAGCGACCCTAAGTCTAAACTTGCATATCAGATAGGGCAATCTTATCAATACAATAATGAATTTGCTGAAGCGGCTCAGTGGTATAAATCTGCCATTGAGTGGGAGTATGGAAGCGATGCCATTCTGGCTTACGCTAAAATGCTGAAAGCACAGGAAAAATACACTGATGCAATTCAGCAGTTTAATGAATACCTGAAAGAAGAACCTTATAGAAAACCCGAGATATCTACTGAGATAAATATTTGCGAGGCGGCTCTGCAATGGATGAAAAACCAGGATGATGAATATGAAAAAGACACTTACATCACTAATGTTTCAATGCTTAATTCATCAGAAGCTGATTTTAACCTTGTTCTGTTTAAAAGTGATGTTGTTCTTTTTACTTCGTCAAGAGCAACATCTACTGGTGATAAAAAAGACAGCTGGACAACCAATAAATATTATGATATTTTTCAAAGCACTTTAACAAATGAATCTTTTTCTTCTCCCGAACCTTTCCCAGGAATATTTAATACAGAGTTCAATGATGGAACACTGTCTTTCAGTTCGGATGGCAACGAAGTTTTTTTTACAAGATGCGGAAGCAGCGATAAAAAGATTGATGATTACTGCGGGCTTTATTATTCCTCTTTCGAGGCAGATGCGGGATGGGGCGAACCAGTTAGTTTACCCTTTTTTGAAGATTCCATGAACATTGGTACTCCCTGCTTATCACCGGATGGTCAGGTATTGTATTTCGCTGCCGTTGATCCTGATGGTTATGGGGGTAGCGACCTTTATGCAAGTAAAAGAATGTTTGACGGATGGGATGCTCCACAAAACCTCGGTACTTCACTCAATACCTCAGGAAATGAAGTGTTCCCGTATTTCGGCCCTGACGGTACATTTTATTTTTCCAGCGACGGGCATCCTGGTATTGGCGGATTAGATATTTTTTCTGCCAACATTGTGAAAGGAAAGTTTTCAAAGATCTCTAACATGAAGTACCCCATCAATTCAGGGGCAGATGATTTTGGAATGTTGATCCTCAATAAAACATTTGTAAGTGGGGATACTTTACAGTTTGGATATTTTTCGAGTAACAGAAAAGGAGGGAAGGGCGGTGACGATATTTATGAGTTTGTAAAGACAAAAAAGAAATTGCGCCCACCTGTGTTTGTATTAAAGGGAAGGGTAATGCAAAAAGTATATGAAGATTCTTTGGATGTGAACAGCAGGGTAATTGATACGATTCCTTTATCAAATGCAATTGCAACAATAGGATATCCGAAAAGCCAGGATATTATTGCTAAATTCAAATTGGTTGAGAAGGAAATGTTTACATATTTTATTGATCAGCAAAAAGAATACAGGGTAAGTGGCGCTAAAGATGGGTTTTTTCAAAGTTCGGTTTTTGTGTCTGCGAAAGACAAGGCTGGCAAACCCGGGGATACTTTGGAACTATATACTGAAGTTGTACTTGATAAAGTACCTGTTAAAACCGGAACCGGAACTGCCGAGATAAAGTTGAAAAATATTTATTATGATTATAACGACACTACTTTGCGTCCTGAATCATTCCCGGAACTTGATAAACTTGTTAATCTGCTGAAGGAGAATACTAACCTTGTAATTCAGATTAACTCTCATACAGATGCACGAGGTACACTACCTTATAACGAGAAGCTTTCAAGGGGTAGGGCAAACAGTGTAGTTCAATACTTGATTCAAAATGGTATTTCCCCGGAACGTTTGCTGGCAAAGGGTTTTGGCGAGAGTACACCAGATGTGATTCGTAAAGAAGAAAAAACTGCAAATGGAAAAACAATTCCTGCAAATACTGTTTTGAACGAGTCATTCATCAATTCCTTTAAATCAGATAAAACAGACTTTGAATATCTGCATCAACTGAACAGACGCACTACATTCAACATTGTAAGTGACACTTTCAATATCAATTCTGAAGAGAGTGAAAAGGTGAGAGATGATAATCCGAAGCAGGATTAATTATTTTACAAATTTCAACTCCCTAACCGCCAACCTTCTATTGAGGCAATTTTTTTTTATTTCTTTACTACTGATTTAATAAAACGGGTTGACAAAAGAGTATTCTGAATAGATAATTACCCCGGGGGATTACAATTTTATCAGTTGCAATATTTGTATTTCTACTTCGCCTTGTATTTTCAAAAAATATATTCCTGGCCTTGATAGAATTGTAACATGGATAAAATCATTTTCCTTTCGAAACTCAGCCGTCACCAAACTTCCTGAAATATCCAGTACAGATAAATGTAGGTTTTGCATACTGTAATTTTCTGAGCGCAAAATACAATCTTCTTGCATTGGGTTAGGATAGATAGAAAAATGTACGGGTGTATTTTCTGAGTAAAAAGTTGTACTAGCTTTACATTCAGCATCGTTTTCATTTGTCATGATGAATGGCCTTAAAAACTCGGAAGCGTTGACCGCCCTCTGGGCCACATTACTCGTATAATGATATGATCCATTATCGCTATAGCGAATGCAATCAAACAATGGAATTACAAATGGGTCGCAATACTCAAAATCAGAAAGTAACTCAAAACTACCTGTAGCAGTCAAATTATCGAAAATTGCCCCGTTGCCAAACATGTGAGGGTAATTGTAATGCCAGGGGTCGTAACCCAGGTTGCAATTATAAGAGATCACATCCATGGGTTGGCCATAAGAAAAGCTAACAACGCCATCACAGGTCTGATGATAGAAGTAAACTGGTATGTCTGTGTTATTGTCAAACCAGTTTTTTGCAAAAGCTTCAATAGGTACTCCTCCAAAAAAAGACAACACACCTTTCACCTTTGCATTATGGATTCCAGTATGCAGGGTGCCTTCCACAGAGCCGAGGTCATCCCTGTGTAACGAACTATCATTCAGTGTAAACACACGATACTCACAATCTGCTACTGCATTAGGCAAGTTTTCCTGTGGAACAGGGGCATCGGTTATTGAAAAACAGGAAGAAGGTTTTTCACTTTCCAGGTCCAGGAATGCAACTGACAGTGCAACAAAAGCACCGGCACTTTCGCCGCCAACATACACATTATTTACACAAGTGCTGTCCAATACATTACGTCCTTTTAAAAAACGAATAGCCCCTTTTACATCCTGCATGCCACGGTATAGTGCCCTTATAAGTTCAGCAGAATCTGCTGCATACAAACTTTTATATGTTTCGGCCCAGGGAAAGGAAGTGGGTGTTGCCACATAATCATCCTTGTGCCAGCCAAGCCTGTAATCAACTGAAGCAACAACATAACCCCTCGAAGCAAATTCATTCGCTAGCAAAATAATGCCTGTTCCTGCTTCATCCTTACAACCACCAATCCATGCACCGCCATGTATCAGAACCAATAGCGGACGGTTTTCATTTCCATCGCCAACGGGTTTGTAAAGATCAAGTAACAATGTATCTGTATATCCCATATAATTTATCGCCATGCCATATTCAACATTCGTTTCTATACGAACAGAAAATTCCCCAGCAGTAGTATACTGAGCATGCAAATTGAAAAAACCAAGACATATTAGAAGAGTAAGAAAGGGTTTCATTTAAGATGTAAAAATATCACTTATTGTGTATTCCCTTTTATCAAAATTATTGTGTAGTTGCTTTTGTTAAGCAATGCCCAACAACCTTGTCATATCGTTTCATATTTTTGTAGTATTGCAATAACATTCTATACATGCGTAAACTCATTTTATTTCTCCTTGTATTAAAAACAAACACAGAAATATTTTCCCAGACTTTTTCAGCAACAGAAAACACATCTATCCCTGATGATGGTACATCCATAGAATTTACTCTTGAAGTTAGCGGTTTGCCCACTGTAATTGATACAGTTTTTGGGTTGGAAACTGTTTGTGTAAATATTGATCATACCTGGGACAGTGATCTTGAAATAAAGATTATTGCACCGGATGGAACTGCAGCTACGATCATTTACGGAATTGGTGGTGATGGAGATAATTTTACTAATACTTGTGTCACTGAAAACGCATTGAATACATTTGGATCAGGAACAGCGCCTTTTACGGGAGAATTTAAACCAACAGGGGACATGGGTATCATCAATAATGGACAAAACCCAAATGGAACCTGGAAATTATATATCTATGACACTTATGCATTTGCAGATGAAGGGTATATATATAATTGGTCAATTACTTTCGGTGATGAACCTGCAATGCCTTTTGTGTTTACTGAAACCAACCTGCCTATTGTTTTGATAAACACAGGCGGTCAAATAATAAATGATGAGCCGAAAATAGAAGCCGAGTTTTATATCATTGACAACGGAGTAGGTATGCTGAATCACCCAACGGATACAAACTATGCTTACGAAGGGAAAATTTTAACTGAATTACAGGGGTTCACAGGTCCTTATTACCCAAAAAAAAACTATGACTTTGACCTGGTAAACGTCGATGGAATTGAAATTGACACCTCCCTCCTCGGCTTACCTGCAGAAAATGATTTTATTCTAAAAGCGGAATATCTTGATTATACGCTCATAAAAAATTCACTTAGTTACGAGATGAGCAGGCGTATGGGAAGATATGCTCCTAGAACAAGATTTGTTGAATTGGTTTTAAATGACGAATACCTTGGTATATACACAATTACAGAAAAAGTAAAAAGAGATAAGAACAGGGTTGATATTGCAAAACTGGATGCTGATGATATAGCAGGAGATTCTTTAACCGGCGGGTATATTTTCGAGATGAATATAAATGGTGATCCTCCTGACTGGGTAAGTGATTATGCTCCTGTGGATGGGCCTTTAGAGGTTGAATTTCAAATGGTTTACCCAAAAAGCGACAGTGTACAACCGGAGCAACTGGATTATATTCATGCTTACACTGATGCTTTTGAAGATGCTTTAGCTGGAGGTGATTTCCTGGATTCAGTTGAAGGGTATAGAAGCTATATTTCAGTAAAATCTTTCATTGACTTTATGCTGGTAAATGAATTCAGCTCTAACTACGACAGTTACGGAAGAAGCACCTATCTTTTTAAAGACCGAAACGGACAATTAAATATCGGACCGCCTTGGGATTATGATCGGGCTTATGCGCCCTGGACAGTGGAAGGCTGGGTGTGGGAGATTACACATGGCTACTGGCCTTTCCCATTTTGGTGGAGTCGGTTCAGGCTAGATGAAGAATGGAGATATGAAGTTTATTGCCGATGGACAGATCTGAGGGAATCTACACTGAGCATTGATTCTTTTTATGCCTTCATAGATTCTTGTTCAAATTTCCTGCAGGATGCAGCCGTAAGAAACTTTGAAAAATGGGGAGAGTTAGGTGTAACTGACTACACTTACCAGGTTGATGAGTTGAAAGAATTTGTCTCAGATAGACTTGACTGGATAGATGAAGAACTTTCTGTTGATTATTTTGAGGCCCCGACAATTACTATAGAACATGCTTACACTGCTGATCTTGTTGTAAGTTTTGAACCATCACTTACTAATGCCAATTCGTTCCTTTGGGATTTCGGCGATGGAAATATATCAATTGAACCATCACCAACACATACCTATGCTTCAGCCGGAATGTATCATGTAACCCTGGAAGCAAATTATTTCTACGGTTGTGTTGCAACTGCAGAAACAGAAGTTGAGCCATTTGTTTCTATTTCAGAAAGCCCCGAAAACAGTATTTCCGTTTTCCCAAATCCATTTATTGAGTCATTGTTCATAGAAATGCCTTCTTCCGAGGATTGGGTAGTTACCCTCTATGATGCGCTGGGTCAACCCGTTATTCAAAACAAATTCCCAGCCTCCAACCGTGTGTTTTTACCAGGTAACTCTATTTCTCCCGGGATTTACATGCTTGAGGTAACTGCAAAGGGTAAGAAATATCGGAAAAACGTAACCAGGATATAATTCTTAAAGCGTTTGGATTAGCAATATTCTTGTATATTTGCAGTACAAGAGTTTTTTGATTTTTTCTCGTTTTCAATGTTTTCTGTAAGAATCATCGCATTTTGAGCATTAATCCTAAACTCACTTAAAAAATCAAATAACAAAAAAAACAAATGAACATTTACGTTTCAGGGTTGAGTTTTAAACTCGACGATGCCGACTTAAGGCAGGCTTTTGAAGCTTACGGTGAAGTAACTTCAGCAAAAATTATTATGGACAAATTTACAGGGCGCAGCCGGGGCTTCGGTTTCGTTGAAATGAATGATGAGGATGGCCAAAAGGCGATTGATGCTCTTAATGGTCAGGCAATTGACGGCAAAACAATCGCTGTTTCAGTTGCAAAACCAAGGGAAGACCGCCCTAAGAAAACTTTTAATCGTGGCGGCGGTGGCGGCGGGGGCGGCTTTAAGCGCAGGGATAATGACAGAGATGGCGGTTACGGAAAAAAAGATTTTAACCGTTGGTAAGATAAATTCAAATTATATGAAAAAACCCGGATTGCATTCCGGGTTTTTTGTTTTAATTATGCCCAATAAACAGAAAAAAATTATTAGAAGTGGAAAAAAGGATGCATGAAATTGTTTCAGTAATGCGGGTAAAAGACAGTTTTTTGCGCTGGCTTAACCCTACTGAATTTGAGGTAAAAGAGGGGTATTGCAGAATAGTGATGCCTGTTAGGGAGGATTTTTTAAATCATATAGATATTGTGCATGGGGGAATTACGTTTAGTTTGGCAGATGCAGCATTTGCTTATGCATCAAATGCACATAACAGAATTGCAGTGGCGTTGAATGTTTCTATCTCCTTCCCAATTGCCGCTTTTAGAGGAGATGTGCTTACCGCTGAGGCACAAGAAGATTTTATAAGTGAAAAAATTGCTTTTTACAGGGTAACAGTAAAAAATCAAAAAAATGAATTGGTTGCCATTTTCAATGGAACCGTTTACAGGAAAAAAAATACGCATGTGCCTGAATAAAATATTTAACTTGCTACTTGGTTCATGAACCTTTTTTTTAATAATTACTAGCTACATAGTTGCGATGACTTTTACAACCCTTTTTATTATTCAGTTTTGTTGCACACAAGTACAGCATGCGAATGCGATAAATGCTGACAGCAGTGGTTTCAACTTACAATTTGATTTTATGTATGCTGATGCTGATTTCCTCACCGGGAAAAAAGATTATTATACAGAAGATCAATTTATTGAAATTCCGAAAAATCAGGCTTACAGGGAAGATATGTTCCTTCTAAAAGACACCTACTATTGGTTTAATAAAATGTATGAAGCGGCTAAGAAAGATGGTATAAATATGAAGATAATTTCTGCAACCAGAACTTTTACCGAACAGCAATGGATATGGGATGACAAATGGGAGAAAAGAAAAAATCAGTACAAAACAGATAAAGACCTTGCAAACTCGATCCTTGAATACAGCGCAATGCCGGGTACCAGCCGCCATCATTGGGGTACAGACATTGACCTAAACAGCCAAAACCCCTCTTATTATACAACTGAAACAGGGAAAAAATTCTACAACTGGATGTTGAAACATGCTGATGCTTACGGGTTTTGTCAAACTTATGATGAGAAGGTCAACAGGACTTCAGGATACAAAGAAGAAAAATGGCATTGGTCATTTTATCCCATCTCAAACGCATTACTGAAATTTTACGAGCAGAAAGTAACTTACACAAACATCAGGGGATTTAAGGGTGATACCACCGCTGAGGAAATTGATGTGATAAAAAATTATGTATTGAGTGTGAGTAATGGGTGTTCGTAAAATGTACATTATACAAAGACGTTCTATTATTCACTCCCGTCAATTCACTACCTTTGCTTTCTATGAGCGAAGCACTTGCCACCCTTGAACAAGCCAAACAACTCGGTTTACTTGCAGAAGAATTCGAACAGATTAAAACCATCCTCGGGCGGACGCCAAACTTTACAGAGCTGAGCATTTACAGTGTTATGTGGAGCGAACATTGTTCCTATAAAAATTCCATTACCCTGTTGAAGACTTTGCCGAGAAAGGGCGCAAAAATGCTGGTGGAAGCGGGCGAAGAAAATGCAGGGTTAATTGATATTGGCGACGGGCTTGCCTGCGCTTTTAAAATCGAAAGTCATAATCATCCATCTGCCATCGAACCATATCAGGGTGCTGCTACAGGAGTGGGTGGTATACACCGGGATATTTTTACAATGGGAGCCAGGCCTGTGTGTTCACTTAACAGTTTGCGTTTTGGAAATCTGGCTTTGAAAAAAACGCAGCACCTTATGAAAGGCGTTGTAAAAGGAATTGGTGATTATGGAAATTGTTTCGGAGTGCCCACAGTAGGAGGAGAAATTTATTTTGAAGAATGTTATAACACAAACATTCTTGTGAATGCTATGAGTGTTGGTGTCGTAAAAGTAGGAGAAACAATATCAGCAATTTCTGAGGGTGTAGGAAACCCTGTGTATATCGTTGGAAGTGCAACGGGAAAGGATGGCATACATGGTGCAAGTTTCGCCAGCGGCGACCTGCATAATGAAAGCCATGAAGACCTGCCTAGTGTTCAGGTCGGAGATCCGTTCCAGGAAAAATTATTACTGGAGGCAACGTTGGAAGCAATAAAAACCGGAGCCATAATTGGGATGCAGGACATGGGCGCAGCAGGTATTACCTGTTCCACTTCTGAAATGAGTGCCAAAGGAAAACACGGAATGAAGATTTTTCTTGATAAAGTTCCAACCAGGCAAAAAAACATGAAGGGTTGGGAAATATTATTGAGTGAGAGCCAGGAACGTATGCTGGTGGTGGTGAAGAAGGGAATGGAAAAAATAATTGAAGCTGTTTTTGACAAATGGGACCTCCATTGTGCAATAATTGGTGAAGTAACTCAAGGAGACAGGCTAAAATATTATATGAATGATGAATTACTTGCCGATGTTCCTGCCGAAAGCCTTGTACTGGGCGGCGGGGCGCCGGTGTATACGAGAGAAATGAAAGAGCCCGGGTATATTTCTGACATCAAAAAATTTGATGCAAATAAAATCCCTGTTCCCGCCGATCTTGTTTCAGTTGCAAAAAAACTAGCTGCAAACGTAAACATCGCCAGCAAAAAATGGATTACTGTTCAATACGACAGCATGGTGGGAGTGAAGAATACATCCACCAACCTCCCGAGTGATGCAACATTGGTTCGCATTGGAAAATATGAAAAAGCCCTTGCAGTTACAACGGATTGTAATGCGAAATATGTTCATGCCGATCCTTATAAGGGCGCAATGATTGCTGTGAGTGAAGCTGCCAGAAATATTGTATGCAGCGGCGCTGAACCGGCTGCAATAACAAACTGCTTGAATTTTGGGAATCCCTATAATCCTGAAGTGTATTGGCAATTTGCGAATGCCATTAAAGGCATGGGTGAAGCTTGTAAAAGATTTGACACACCAGTAACCGGGGGAAATGTTTCCTTTTATAATCAAAGTGAAGAAGGCCCCGTGTATCCAACACCAACTATAGGTATGGTGGGTGTATTGGATGATTTCAGTAAACAAACAACACTGGATTTTATACATGCAGGAAATGTTATTTTGCTAATCGGGAAAGCTACTGACGATATTGCATGCAGTGAATATTTGAAAGAAATTCATGGTAATCCTTTATCACCAGCCCCATACTTTGACCTTGAAGAAGAGTATAATCTGCAGCAAGTAATAAAGGAACTCATCAAAAACAAATTATTGGATTCTGCTCATGATATAAGCGAAGGGGGTTTATTTGTAACACTATTAGAAAGTGCTATGGTGAATGATCTGGGTTTCGAAATTGAAACAGATCGATCTGTAAGAAAAGATGCATTTCTATTCGGCGAAGGACAAAGCCGTGTAATCGTTTCCAGCACTGCCGAAAAAGTATTTGTAATTGAAAATATTTGTAAAGAATTTAATGTCCCAGTGAATGTGTTAGGAAGAGTAACGGAAGGAAGTATATCTATAGATGGACAAAACTTTGGGTCAACATTGATGTTCAAAGAAATTTATAATAACACAATAGACCAGTTTATGCAGGCAGAAGTAATGGTTTAATATATTTGAGGTTTAAAACCTGCAGTTGCATCGTATAAAAAAATACCAGACTGAATTTATCCTCACCATTTTTTTAGTTGCTTTTATTTATTTGAAAGCGCCAACTCTCACACTTCCTTACTTTTGGGATGAACTGGGTGTGTACTCCAGAGCGGCATTGTACATGCACGATAATGGATTGAGCTTAATGCCAAATGCATTGCCGCCAGAACTTTCAAGAGGGCATCCTTTATTGTTTACTTTTTTAAATGCGACTTCTTTCACCATGTTTGGAGATAATGTTGTAACTGGACATTGTACCGCATTATTCTTTTCTATACTTTTTATAATTGTTATCTACGGCATAGTAAAAAAAACATTCAATAGAACAATTGCTTTATGTATTGCTGCCAGTTCATTGGTGCAGCCATTGTTTGTTTCACAAAGTGTAATGGTTCTTCCTGAGGTATTACTTTCGCTATGCATGATGCTTGCACTCTATTTTTTCTTTCAGGAAAAATATGTTAGTTATGCAGTAGTTTCCTCTCTTGCCATACTTGTAAAAGAATCGGCTGTTATTTTACCATTTGTAGTGTTATGCTCTGCTATGATTATTGGATTTGGAGAACGGAAACGCATATTTCATAAGAAATATTTTTCGGCATTCTTCCCAATACTTGTTTTTGGAGTCTTCCTCCTAATTCAAAAACAACAAAATGGCTGGTTTTTATTTCCCTATCATGCATCTGCAGTGAGTTTTGACAAAGATGTTTTTATAAGCCAGCTTGCTGACTTTAGCAAGTTTTTAACTATGGAGCAAGGGAGGTTATATATTACTATCTTGTTTTTAATTCTTAATCTGTTTAGCTTATTACTGAATTGGAAAAATTCAGAATGGAAATATGTTAACCTTGTACTTTTTCTAATGGTTACAGGAATTT
>JBJXHH010000234.1:0-7083 GCA_046160675.1 Chitinophagales bacterium | reverse complement strand
GAAAGAGTAGCCGACATTGCCTTACAACCCGACGGAAAAATACTTGTTGCCGGAAAATTATCCATGATAAATGGTGTACCTGTATTTCAAATTGCCAGGCTGCTTTCTGATGGTTCTCTCGATCCTGATTTTATGATTCCGGAAAGTTCATCTGATATAAACTCAATTGAAACTATTCTCTTACAAGGTGATGGAAAAATCATTATCGGTGGCGATTTTTCCACTATCAATGGCGCATCTAGAAAAAATATAGCCAGGCTCAATGCAGACGGAACAGTGGATATATCTTTTAGTACAGGTTCAGGATTTAATGGAATAGTCTATTGCCTTGCCCAGCAGGATGATGGTAAAATCATTGCAGGAGGGGCTTTCAAAAAATATCAATCTACCATATTACATGGCCTTGCCAGGCTCCATAGTAATGGAGAACTTGATGTTTCATTTACAAATCTTGCTCTTGACAACGGCTTTTATGTGTATTCGGTAGCAATACAGCCTGATGGCAAGATAGTAATGGCCGGTGAATTTGAGAATGCGGGCGGCATTAACATGGATAATATTGTAAGACGTAACGCTGATGGAACCCATGATCTTACTTTCATTGGCCCTTCAGACGCACTTTTCCAGCTTGCTGATATTGAGTTGCTTGCAGATAACACAATCCTGGCCGGAGGGGATTTTAGTGAATTTGAGGGTACTGAGGTTCAAGGCATCGTAAACCTGAATGCAGATGGCTCATTAAATACTGGATTTTATTTGAATTTAGTGAACTACCGAGATGAATACATAACAGACATAACACTGAATGCAGATGGGGATATTTTTATTTGCGGGGCATTAAAAGAATTCGGTTTCACAACGAAAAACCATATTGCTAAACTGCATGGTACAGAAACAGATTGTGTAACACCTACAGGATTATATGCAAATGAACTTACATCCTCTTCCGCTAAAGTGCATTGGAACATTGTACCGTTGGCTATTAAATATACTATTCAATACAAGCCGCTTGGAACAACAACCTGGTCAAAAAAATCTTCGGTTTCAAATTTTAAAACACTCAACAGTTTACTCAGCAACACAACTTACGAATTCAGGGTTAGAACATTGTGTGAGGAAGGCCCTACAAGCTATTCTTCAATTGAACAGTTTACAACTCTACCACTTAAAGAGGGAGAATTACAAAATAGTGAACAAGTGATTATGAGTGTGTACCCCAACCCGACTAATTCTGTTTTGTTTATAGAAACAGGAAACCTAACTGATCAAATACAAATTGAGATTACAAATATGTTTAGCAAAAAAATGCTTCAGTTCTCGGCATCTGCGTCAGAAACTGTGCAGGTGGATGTTTCTCAATTCCCGGCCGGGGTCTATGTCGTAAATATATTTGCTGAGGATCAAAGTAGTACCGAAAAATTTATAAAACTCTGAAAAAAAAACTTCCCGCTATTGCGGGAAGTTTTTAAGGAAAAAGTGGCTGTAAATTTCTTATTTACTTATAATTAATTTTGAATTGTAGTTTGCTTCGTTAGCAACAACTTGAACCATGTATACTCCTGCAGGCAGGCTTGAAACATCAAGTACTTCATACAATGAGCCGTTCACAACTTCTGAAACTTCGCTGTAAACAACTTCACCTGTAATATCCAGCATTTGAATAACTGCATTTGAGGTTTCACTGCCCAACTGCATGCTTACATAAAACTTATCATTCGCCGGGTTAGGATAAATTTCCAAACCTGATATTTCAGTTGATGATGTTCTGCATGAATTATAAACTGTAACCGCATCTGTAGTCCTTGTACAACCGAAGGCATTTGTTACTACGCAATAATAATCTCCGGGTTCAGTTGCCAGCATCTTGTAGAAAGTTTCAAATTCCAGAGCTGTGCCGTATCTATACCACTGCCATGTGTAACCAACATCATAACTTGCTTTGAGTTTTAGAGAGTCATCAAGGCAAAGATCTAACCCTTCCGGCCAAAAGATATTAGCAAATGGCAACTCTGCTACAGCCACAGCCTGAACAGCAGTCATGCCTGTGCAAAGTCCACTTTCCAGGTAAACCTGGTAATATCCGGGTTTATCTGTAGTAAGTGTATTGGTTGTTCCTATAGATATAGGTTCATCGTTCTTGTACCATTGGTATGTTTCAAATTCATCCGGAACTGAGAGGGTTACCGTTTCGTGTTTACATATTGTTATTTCCCCAGACGGCGAAATAATGGCATCTACTTCACCAAAATCGCCATCGCAATCCTCATCTATGCTGTTACAGTATTCAATAGCCCCCGGATGAACGTCGGGATTAGTATCATCACAATCAATATAAATTCCGTATCCATCTCCGTCATTATCAATTAAAGTGAGAGAACCATTTATCTCGAGGTTTTTCACCTCAAGCCTACCTATTGTATCACCAGCCTGGAATCCGTATAAGCGGAAAAGAATAGTGTTATCAGTAGTAAAATCCGGAATATCCCAGTATCCTTCGGTTCCTTCATACCCGCAATATCCTACAGCTGGGGTAAAGTCAACATCAGCAGTTACCCAGGTAAGCCCTTTATTAAGACTATAAGCGGCTCTTACATAAATAGGTCCGTTTTCTGAGATTCTCAGTTTTGCTGAAAGTGAAGTTACTGTCATAGTAACATCCGGCTGAGGCCCTATTCTGAGTTGAACTGCCCCTTTTGCAGTACTAAAAGAAAAATCTGTACTGAAATTCCTTGAAGAAAAGCCGGTAGGGCAATAACCAGTAGCATTACGTAAACCATTTTTCCTCTTTAAGTCCATAGCATAAAGATTCGGATCTACGAAGCTTGGAGTTCCGGTAGTGTTTTCATTAAAAGTGTAAAGCTGAGCTTGGGTTTGAAAAACAGTGCTTACTAATAAGATAAGCATAGCCAATAGGGCTTTCTGTGCATGATGTCTCATTGGATGTGTGTGTTGTTTAGTTAAGAATAAATAAGACTGCAAAAATAAATGGGTTACGTAGAATCATATTTTAAATTTTTGTAAACTGCAAAATTGAGATACAGCAACTTCAAAACCGTGACATAGTAAATAATAAAATTTAGATATAAACCCAATTTTGATGTATCAGGGAAATCCGCTGTAAGAATTTTTGCGTAAGTTTGGGCATTACCTTATACCATAGTTTGACGAACGCTATATCAATACAGGCATCTGAGGAAACGCTTGTGCAGGGGTTACAACAAAAAAGTGCACAAGCATTAAGTGTTCTTTATGAACGCTATTCTGCGGCATTATTCGGTATAATAAGCAGAATAGTGAATGATGATCATATTGCCGAAGATGTGCTTCAGGAATCTTTTGTTAAGATCTGGCATAATGCAGATAGTTATGATATGAACAAAGGCAGGTTATTTACCTGGATGTTGAATATATGCCGAAACTCAGCAATAGATAAGATGCGCAGTAAGGGCATTAAAAGCAGAAAAAGAACGGCGGGCGAGGAGTCAATTGATTTTCAGGCTGAAGTTAATCTTTATCAGGATATAAAACCGGAAACAATTGGTATAAAGGATTTAGTAAATAGTTTAAAGCCTGAGTGGAAAGAAGTACTTGATCTGGTTTATTTTAATGGATATACCCACCAGGAAGTATCAGAAGAACTTGATCTTCCTTTGGGTACAGTTAAAACAAGAATTAGAAATGCAATATTGTATTTAAGAAAAATAGTATAAAAAGAAATTGAATATTAAAGAATACATAGAATCTGGTGTTTTAGAGTTATACGTAGCAGGAACTCTTTCCTCTGAGGAGAAAAAGGTTGTCGAATCATATGCTATGCAATACCCTGAGGTAAGAGAAGAAATTCGGTCTATCGAAAAAGCTTTTGAAACCTATGCAATGACTCATGCAAAAACCCCCTCAGATCAGGTTCTTAGTAAAATACTCACTGAATTGAACATTGATGGAAATGAGAAAGAAGAAAGCGAAAAAGTGATAAAACTTAAACATTCTGTGACAAAAACATTGCCCATCATAAAATACCTTGCTTATGCAGCAACGGCACTTTTGTTTATTAGTGGAGGATTAAATATTTACTATTATAATAAATATCAGGATACACAGAGTCAATTAGTGGCACTTCAGGGTGATAAGGAAATGTTAGCCAACCAGCGGGAGCTTCTTCAGGCAAGTTATGACCAGATTGCAGCGGAAATGAACATTATGAAAAACCCTGCAAACATTGCAGTTACTATGAAGGGTCTGCCTATAGAACCTACTGCAATTGCTACTGTTTATTGGAATAAATCTACGGGTGATGTTCACCTGAACATTAACAACCTTCCTGTACCACCGCAGGGCAAGCAATACCAGCTTTGGGCATTAAAAGATGGAAAACCGATTGACGCTGGAATTTTTGATATGAAAACTCAGCTTCAAACCATGAAAAATATTATTGCCGCTGATGCTTTTGCAGTTTCTCTTGAACCAGCCGGCGGAAGTGTTTCTCCAACCATGGAACTTATCTATCTACTTGGGAACGTATAAATTCTCGCATTTTACACTTTTTTGTCATAATTTACACTTCAACGAGTTATTAATTTTACATTCAAATTAGAATAGCTTTATTTTGTATATAAATTCTTATGTATGAAAAAAATAGTTACCCTTTTCCTTGCCTCATTCTCCATGTTTTCAGCATTTGCATCTATTGACATCAGTTTAACTGATGTAACAGTAAAGAAATCCTCAGTTATAAATAGAGTTATTCCATTTTCCATAACAGTTGAAAATATAGGAACAGAAACAGTATCTATGTTGGAAGTTCAATGGAACTTACCCTCACTGAATACTTCGATCATTAGAGATCTGAATATACTTCCAGGCGAAACTTTCACAATCAATAACCTTGGTGAGTTTACATTAAAAGAAGCACGGAAATACGAATTTACTGTTTCTGTCATTTCAGTAAATGGCAAAACGGACGCTTTACTTAGTAATAATGTATTTACACAAAATGTACATGGTACCAGCCGTGAAGCAGTAAAAAAAGCAGTAGCTGAAGAAGCCACAGGTACCTGGTGCGGATTCTGTCCGAGAGGCGCAGTTTACATGGATCTTGCAAAAGAAGAATTTGGTGATCAGTTTATAGGTATTGCTGTTCATAACAGTGATCCAATGGAAAATAATGTGTATGATGCTGCAATAGGAAGTTATCCTGGCTTTTCAGGATATCCTTCTGCAATATTAGACCGAAAATTACTTATTGATCCTTCAGCCTTACTTACACAGATTCCCAACAGGTTGGACAATGATCCTATAGCAGAAATAAATGTTTATGGCGAGTATGATGCTGTTAATCGTTTGCTACATGTAACTGCTGTAGCCACATTTTTATCAGATGAAGATGAACTGGAATACAGGTTTAACGTAGTACTTACTGAAGACGGGGTAACAGGTACAACTTCAGGATACAATCAAACAAATTATTATTCAGGCGGTGGTTATGGTCCTCTTTATGGTTGGGAAGACCTACCTTATACAGTGCCTGCAGCGGACATGGTGTATGAGTTTGTTGCCCGTGAAATTGTTGATGGATGGGATGGCTCAGAAGAGAGTGTACCTGCAGTAGTGACAGCAGGCCAAGTTGTTTCTTATGAATATCATGAAATTGAAATAGATGAGGATTGGGATGAGAACAACATTAATGTAATCGTTTTGCTCACAGATTTTGATGACCCCAAAAATGAGATCATCAATGCGAATTCAGCAAAACTTACAACTCTCATTGAGTACGTTGGGATACAGGATGTAAGTTCAGTGAACGATGTGGACATTTTTCCTAACCCTGCTGATGAGCAAACATTTATTAGGGTTGATCTAAATGAGACAACGGAAGTTATAATGCAAATTACTGATATGAATGGTAAAGTTGTTTTGAATAATAACTACGGGATATTATCAGGCGACAACGCTATTAATGTGAACACTACAACCCTGTCAACAGGTATTTATATTGTGAATATCCAGGCAGGCAACCAGATGAAAACTGAAAAGCTACATGTAACACATTGATTTAAATAAATTTATTAAGGGCGGCTTAGTCATTAAGCCGCCCTTCTTATTTTACAGCCTGTAAGATTAAAGCTAAAGAAATTTAGAAAATCTATACCCTGAAGATTACCTTTGTCGTTCTTATTCAAAGATCAAAAATGGAGCAGGTTACAGAAGTAAATTCATCAGTAGATTACCTGGCTATTCTTATTCAATTCATTGTTGCAGCAGGTTTTGTTGTTACTACAATTGTTGCAACACATTTTCTCGGCCCCAAAAGGAAAACTGCAGATAAACTGGAAACCTTTGAATGTGGAATTGATTCCATCGGGAATGCGAGGCTGCCGTTTTCCATCAAATACTTTTTAGTGGCTATTTTATTTGTTTTGTTTGATGTGGAAGTAATCTTCTTTTATCCTTGGGCGGTGAATTTTGATGAACTAGGCAGCGAGGGATTTGTTAAGATGTTATGCTTTGTGGCACCGCTTTTACTTGGATATTTTTACATTGTTAAAAAAGGAGCTTTAAAATGGGAATAGCACTGAATTTACCAAAGGGAATCACCCTGGTAGATACGCCTGAAATGATAAAAGGCGAAGGCTATGGCTTAACCCGGCTTGAAAAAGTAGTGGGTCTTGCCAGGGCAAATTCCATCTGGCCTTTACCATTTGCTACAAGTTGTTGCGGTATAGAATTCATGGCTACTATGGCTTCTACTTATGATCTTGGTCGTTTCGGTGCTGAACGATTAAGTTTTTCCCCCCGGCAGGCTGACCTGCTCATGGTAATGGGAACCATCGCAAAAAAAATGGGCCCCATACTCCGTCAGGTTTATATTCAAATGGCTGAACCAAAATGGGTTATTGCCGTCGGTGCTTGTGCAAGTAGCGGGGGAATATTTGATACGTATTCCGTATTGCAGGGAATTGATAAAGTGATTCCTGTTGATGTATATGTGCCCGGATGCCCGCCTCCGCCGGAAGCAATTTTAGATGGTATCATTAAAATTCAGGAACTCATCAAAACAGAATCTTTCAGAAGAAGAGAATCACC
>JBJXHH010000233.1:0-11381 GCA_046160675.1 Chitinophagales bacterium | reverse complement strand
TGTGCGGAAATAAAAAACCTAAACTCATTTATGTAAAGGTTTCGGAGGCAAGAGAAGAAAAACTCAAACACCTTTTACAAGATATACAAGACAGCGATACTGCCTGTTACCAGAAATTCTCCAATGCGAAAGAACTCAAAACATTACTGGAGAATGATCTTTCTGTTTTAATGAGCGAAACGTTTGAAAATGCTTTGTTTGAAAACCTGGCTAGGAAAAACGAAGACATCCTGCAGCAAATTCAGAAAAAAGCAGAAAAGAGAATTGAGTTACCCAACATCAAGTCGCAGATAATAGGCAGGGATGCTGACATAAAAAATATTGCAGAACTGCTGGGGAAACCTTCTGTAAGTGTAGTAAATATCCTGGGCACAGGCGGAACGGGAAAAACAACATTATCCATTCATATTGCGCACCGGTTGAAAGAAGATTTCAGGGACGGCGTTTTATTTATTTCGCTTGCCCCGGTTACTGACTCTAAGTTGGTTGCAGGTACTATTGCTTCGGTACTCGAATTGCAGGACAACGGAAAAGTATCCATTGAGCAAACGCTCACAGATTATTTGTCAGACAAAAGCATGCTGTTGGTCCTGGATAATTTTGAACAGATAGTGGATGCTTCACATGTTGTGAGTGACATCATGAATAAATGTCCCGAAGTGAAAATTATTGTAACCAGCAGGGCGACTTTGCATATCAGGGGGGAAAATGTGTATCATCTTTCGCCGCTCGAAATACCCGGTGAAGAAAGGGCACATACTGAGGAACAGTTTATCCATTTTCCGGCGGTGGAGTTATTCATCACCCGTGCAAGAGAAGTAAATCAAAACCTGCAACTCACGGATGAAAATAAATCTGCTATCGCCACCATCTGTAATAAATTAGACGGCTTGCCCCTTGCCATTGAACTGGCAGCTTCCAGAACAAAACTCTTTCAGCCCGCAGTATTATTAAAACGCATGGACAAACTGCTTGATCTCACTTCAAAAGGACAACGGGATCTGCCTGAACGACAGCAAACTCTGCGCAATGCCATTGAATGGAGTTATAATTTATTAGATGAAGACAGCAAAAAAGTCTTTCGTATGCTTGGGGCATTTAAGAGAAGCTGGACACTGGAGGCAGCAGATGCTGTAATGAATTCCGGTGCAGAGAAATTTATTGATATTGAAGATATAACAGAAAAACTCCTGGATGTAAGTTTAATAAAACCCGTTTTAGTTGCGCATTCTGATGAGCCCAGATTTAATATGCTGCAAACTGTGCATGAATTTGCAAATGAAATATTGAATAAGTCTGAAGAGTTAACAAAAACAGAATTACAATATGCATATTACTATTTGGATTTCTTCTCTGCAACAGAAGATCTATTATTTGGTACTCATGGCGAACCTTGGTTAGACAAAATGGAATATGAATTTCAGAATATCCGGGCAGCATATTATATTTTTCTGAAAAACAATTTATATGAACAGGCCTGGAAACTCTTTTATTTATTAGTTCCTTTTTGGGGCATCAGGGGAGGGTTTTCTGAAGCGTTAATTTGGATTAAGGAAGCTGGCATTGATGATTTTGATAATGCAGAATTACTGGAAAAAATTACTGACAAGCAAAAAGGGCAAACACAAACATGGGCGGCTTTTGTAACTTTAATGATGCTGCAAATTGAACGTGGTTACGCTTTGTTATATAGCGCAGAAAAATATGCAGAGGAAATTGGCGACGAAGTGAGCTTATGTTTCGCTTTAGCCATGGACGGTTGTTATGGGGCATTTATGCAATATCCAGATGCTCGTGAAAAAATTGAAAAAGCAAAAGAATTGGGTCTAAAAACGAATCATCCATTGGCTTTGTGTTTTTATTACACATGGTCTTACCAATATTATCTGGAACTGCAACAGTATGAAATTATAGCACAAAACAAAGAATGGGCACGACAGATAGCTGAGCAAAATAACTTCAATTATATTTTAGGAAGTTTATATTTAATTCATTACAGCATGATGATTATGCAAGGAGATATTGATTATCAGGAAGTATATGAAAGCTCCATCCGGCTTTATGATAGCCTGCCGGAGAAAGGGTATAAAGGACTAAAAGCTGCTGCCATGGGCGGGCTGGCCTACGCAATGTTAAAAATGGGGCAAAAAGATGAAGTTTGGCCAATATTAAAAAAAGCATTGCAATATACCCGTGAAAGTGGTGAAAAAGAATCTGAATTTTACGGTGTAATGGAAGCTGCTCAATATTATTCTTTATCCGATTTTCCAGAGAAGGCATGCAAATTAATGGGAAGTGTTGATGCATTTGTTCAGACTACAAGTTATCCGTTAGTGGGCCCTGCAAGCGTACAGTATAACCAGGCAAAAATGGATGTGTTTGGAGAAGGCGATATTGCAGGTGACAAAAAACGCTGGTATGAAGAGGGCAAGAAAATGAGGTTGGAAGATGCCGTTGTCTATGCGATGAAAAAAGATGCTTAAGTTAAACACCAAACTGCCTGAGGTGATGATCCAGGTGTTTGTAAAATACTTTCCCCCATTGTTCATTTGTAAACTTTCCGAAGGCAGGATGTTCTCCCCAGTTGCCGGTGATTCCTTTTTCATGCGCTTCTTTTATATCCTGTAAGAGTTTCGTTTTTTCTGTGGTAAAATCTTTTTCATCCTTTACTATGAAATGTTTTGCAGTGGGTAAATTTTTCCGGTAAGGCCTGTCACTATATAAAAAAGACTTAAACAACCGGAGCAAAAAAGAACCGCTTTTTTCCTGGTGGATTTTTCCTAAGGCATTTTCAAGGGGCAATGTGCAGTGATACAGCATCTGGCTTACGTTCATTTTACCCCAGAGTGGTTTTGTATCGTGCGTAAGTTGTTGCAATCTTAACCCTATTTCTTCGTATGTAGTTTTGTCAAACAAACTCTTCATCGTTTTTTTATCAAAAGTAAGCAGGATCAGTTTAAAGGAATGTTATTTTTGATCTTATTTCACAGCGGAGGCTTTTAAATTGATTTTAGAAAAGTATCAATCGCATATTCAGCAATGGTATCAGACAAAAAACTGGAAACAATATGATTTCCAGAAGGAATTAGCGCAGGCATATTTTGAAGGATACAACGGCTTACTGAATGCTCCAACGGGCAGTGGTAAAACTTATGCTATGTGGCTGCCTGTTATTGCAAACTACATGGCAGGGAATACAGGAAATGAAAAAAACGGGTCATCGCACCGACTGAAAGTTCTCTGGATAACTCCGTTACGGGCTCTTGCTAAAGACATTTGCAATGCGTTGCAGAATGCATGCGAAATTATGATGCTGGATTGGCAGGTGGAATTGCGTACAGGCGATATTTCAGCAGTACAAAAACAAAAACAGAAAAAACAAATGCCCGAGTGTCTTATCATTACCCCGGAAAGTTTGCATGTTTTGTTTTGTGGAAAAGAGTACAAAAAAATGTTTGAAAACCTGGAATGTATTGTTGTTGATGAATGGCATGAACTGCTCGGAAGCAAACGGGGAGTGCAGGTTGAATTAGCAATCGCACACCTGAAAAACATTTCAGAAAAAAAACTACGCATCTGGGGTATCAGCGCAACAATAGGAAACCTGGTAGAAGCGATGGAAGTTTTACTGGGGAGAGGGTACGATGAATCGAATGCTATCATTATAAAATCAGAAAACAAAAAAGAGATACAAGTAAACACAGTTTTACCTGAAAACATCGAAGTGTTACCCTGGGCTGGTCATATCGGGTTAAAACTATTACCACAGATCAATGAGATAATAAAAAATTCCGGAACCACACTTGTTTTTACAAATACGAGAGCAATGGCGGAGATCTGGTATCATCATATTTTAAACTACAATGAAGAATTAGCAGGGCTGATCGCTATGCATCATGGAAGTTTGAGTGGGGAGGTAAGAGAATGGGTGGAAGAAAGTTTACATGCAGGGAAAATGAAAGCTGTTATTTGTACCAGCAGCCTCGATCTTGGCGTTGATTTTCGTCCGGTTGATACAGTTATTCAGATAGGCTCACCAAAAGGTGTTGCAAGGTTTACACAGCGGGCCGGGCGTAGCGGACATCAGCCGGGAGCAGTTTCTAAAATTTATTTTGTGCCCACACATGCGATGGAGTTAGTGGAGATTTCGGCAATTAAAGAAGCAATGCAATCGGGTATAGTTGAAAAACGGGAACCGCAGATCATGTGTTTTGATGTGTTGCTGCAATATTTAGTTACATTGAGTTTGAGTGAAGGTTTTGTTGCTGATGAAATTTTTTCAGAAATAAAAACAACACATGCTTTCCATCTTATGTCGGAAGACGAATGGCAATGGCTCTTACATTTTATTACACAAGGCGGTGAAGCATTACAGGCTTATGATGAATTCAGTAAAATCGGGAAGATTGATAACAAATATCGCATCGTAAATAAACAGGCTGCCACAAAACACAGGTTGCAGATTGGAACGATAGTAAGCGAACCCGTTGTGCGCATATCATACTTAGGCGGAGGTAGTTTGGGAACTGTAGAAGAATATTTCATAGCATCACTGAAACCGGGAGATGTTTTTTGGTTCGCTGGCTTATGTCTTGAGTTTATTCTGTTGAAGGACCTGACAGCTTACGTAAAAAAAACCAAGGAGCAAAAAGCGACAACAGCAAGTTATATGGGCGGAAGGATGCCCCTGTCATCATACATGGCAGAGATCATGCGCAAACAACTTGAAAGAACTTCTGAACAAAAAGTACATACAGAAGAATATATCTTACTTGAGCCTTTGTTGGAATTACAAAGAGAAAGGTCGAAAATACCCACTACAAAACAACTCCTCGTAGAAACCAGTGAGAGCGAAGAGGGATATCATATTTTCATTTTTCCATTTGAAGGAAGAGTTGTGCATGAAGTTATGAGCGGCTTAGCTGCTTACAGGTTAAGCAAAATAATGCCCGTAAGTATTTCTTCGGCAATGAATGATTATGGTTTTGAATTACTCTGTAATGAAAAAATTGAGATCACTGAAAAAACAATTAAAATGTTATTTGATACACAGTCAATGGAGGCTGACCTTTTGAATTCTGTAAATGCAACAGAAATGGCGGGAAGAAAATTTCGGGATATTGCCATCATCTCAGGGATGGTTTTCGTTGGGTATCCCGGTGAGCTCAAGCGCAACAGGCATCTGCAGGCATCCTCGCAACTCATGTTTGATGTGTTGCGTAAATATGAACCTACCAATTTGTTGCTGAAACAATCGTATGATGAAATTTTGCAAGGGCAAATGGAAAATGCAAGAATGCGAACTGCTTTACTCAGAATTCAAAATAGTGAGATCGTTATAAAACATACAGAAAGATTTTCCCCGTTTGCTTTCCCGATTGTGGTTGATAACCTGAGTAGAAATAAACTGAGTTCAGAAAAATTATCTGACCTGATACAGAAAATGCTTAAGGAAAATATCCCCGGTTAAATCACTTTAGTCTACCGAATACAGATTTACCAATTTTGTTCACTCGTTCAATACTTTCCTGGATGGCTGAACCGCTCAGAATGTTTTTCTGAAAATTGATGTCAGTTATATCCAGCCCGCTTTGATGCGGATAAAGGATGATAAAACTGTTATTGTTAAAATGTTTCGACAACTTTTTAGGAATATTCTCAAACTCATTTGTATAAGACACAGAACCCTTTCTTGCTTTGACTATTACGACCAGATCATTAATAGTAATTTCTTTCTCTATTTCTTCAAAATTTTCCCAATCAGTAAATTCACTATACTCAAATTTTACGGAATATTTTTTCCCCTCTCCGTTCTTTTTTTCAATCTTTGCCAAAGTATTTTTTTCACCCCAAAACACACAGCGGGCGCCGGTTTGGCGGGAAAGCATTTTTATATTGTGAAGCCATTTTGCAAAACCTATCTCATACTCGGCATATGGTGGAATTACTACACAAATCCTGCTGAATGTATTAATGGGCTGGATAATTTTTGTAACATATATCATCTGCTCAGAACTCGGCAATACATTTTCAAGAACAGAACCGAAAATTTTATCTGCTGCTGAAGTTCTGTCTGTCCAGCCCATCACCAACTCGGTAATATTCAGTTCTTTCATCGAGCGCAAAATACCGAAAGAAATACTGAGATCAACCCGTGCAACTACTTCTATTTTTGTTTCTGTTGCGCTCGCATGTGTTACTGCCTCCCCTAACATTTTTTTGTTCTCAGCAATTTTTTTTGAGACCTGTTTGTCATCTTCTACCACTGCCAAAGCATAAATGGGTTCATCTGAACTCGGTTCTTTTATGAGAATTGAAAAATCAAGTAAAGCAGGAATGGTTTCAGGATTGGAGATGGTTACCATCACCCGTTCCTCACCGGGTTTTTCTTCTATTTGTTTTGTACTTTGTTCTATCACATAATTTTTCCCGGCAATAGAAACAATGAAAGAACTTACTAAGCTGCTGATGAGAATAACCAACACAGTTCCGTTCAGGATATTTTCGTCAATCAGTTCAAGCTGAAAACCAATTAACGCAATGGCAAGCATTGCAGCTGCATGTGCAGTACTTAGTCCGAAAATTAAATTGCGTTCTACTTTTGATAACCGAAATATTTTTTGTGTGATAAATGCAGCAATGTATTTTGAAAACAGTGCAACAACGATGAGCAAACCAGCAACATACAGCGCATAAGTTCCTGAAAAGAGAAGACGTAGGTTTATCATCATCCCCACACTAATAAGAAAGAACGGGATAAAAATATTATTCCCTACAAAATCAATCCTGTTCATCAGAGGTGACTTATGCGGAATGAGTCGGTTCAGCGACAAACCGGCCAGGAATGCACCAATGATGGGTTCTACGCCTGCAAGTTGCGCCAGGAAGGCTGAGAGAAATACAACAGTGAGAACAAAAATAAACTGTGAACCACCTTCTCCTGCAAGGTTCCTGAAAACCCATCTTGCTATGAAAGGCCCTATGAATAAAATGAAAACAACAAATGCTGCAAAGCCAAGAGAGAATTGAAACCAGTACTGAAAAGTGTTTTCGCCTTTTGAAATATTAGTGATGAGGGCTAGCACTAAAAGTACGAGGGTATCGGTTATGATTGTTCCACCGATGGTAATGGTTACAGGCTGAGATTTTGTAATACCAAGGCGGCTTACGATAGGATATGCAACTAATGTTTGTGTAGAAAATAAAATGGCTAGTAAGATAGTTGGCAGAAAATCGAAATGTAAAACATAGTTTCCGAGAATGAACCCGAAAAGAAAAGGTACTAAAAACGTTAGTAAACCGAAAGTAATAGTTTTCTTGCCGCTGGTTTTTATATGCAACATATCTATTTCCAAACCAGCCAGGAACATAATATATAATAAACCAACTGTACTGAAAAGAGTGATAGCCCCGCTTTTTTCAATTAGGTTGAAACCATGAGGCCCAATGATGATACCCGCTATTATCATTCCTACAATGCCGGGAACTCTAATTTTATTGAGAATAAGTGGGGAGAGTAAAGTGATGAGTAATACAATTGCAAAAACAATAACTGGTTCCTGGAAAGGAAGTGAAGTATCAATGCGCAATTGCATGCACAAAGATAGGGGGAATTACTTTTTATGTTTTTTAGCGAACATTTTTTCGCCGGCTTCAATGCGTACCCTAAGGTTATTTTCTGCGGGTGGAACCGGGCATGAGTAGCCATCAGCATAGACGCAGTAGGGGTTGTAACAGATGTTGAAGTCAACAATAACGGACGCATCTTTAATGTCTTTTAAACTCAAATCAAGGTATCTTCCCCCGCCGTAAGTTTCTTCATTATTTGTTTCATCATTAAAAGGAATGAACAAATGATCTGCATATTCTTCAGTTTCTATCAACTTCAGGTTTTGATAAATACTTAATGTATAAGCAACCCCTTTCAATTGGAACTGAACTGTTCCGTACTTAACATATTGTTTCATTTTGCCACTGCTTGTAGGCATGTCAAAAGGTTTTTCATCTGCTGTCCTTGTGAAAATTGCTTTCACTTTATACAATGAATCAATAGGGAAAAACTTCAGGTGTTTTATACCTTTTTTATCAAGCGGAGAATTTTCATCTGAAAGAAATTCAGCAATATAATGTTCCCTGTATTTTTGCATTTCCTGTTCATATGTTTGTGTGAAACAAAATGCGGGAGTGAAGAAAAAGAAAAAGGAAACGCTGAATGATCGAATCATTTTTTAAAGGTAAGAAATTTTGAAAAAGTGAGTTATCTTGCGGAAAATTGGTTAAGAGGCTATGAAGAAAAATCACACAGACATCAGTAAACTGAAATCTTATTCAGCACTTGCAGCAACACTTGTAACCGTTTCAGCAGGTGCACAAGTATCTATTACTGATCTTGACCCTGATGTTGTGCTTGAAGCCGGAGATTTTTTTGAGCTGGATATTAACGGTGACAGCGAAACTGATCTCACTTTCTTAAATGCTTTAGTGAGCGCCAGTTTATATAATTCACAGAACCTGTTTGTATCGCAAGGTTCCGTTGCCGGAACTGTTGCTACAGTAGATGGGTATTATTTCGCTCTTGCTAGTGTTATTGACGTAGGGGAAACCCTGGCAGAATCTGATAACTGGGTGCCTTACCTCGGTATTTGTTATTTTAATCTGCTAGGCGGCGATGGACCCTGGCTAAATGCAATTGACAAGTTTTCGGGATTCAGGCTGAAAGATGGATCGGACTATAACTACGGCTGGATACGCATGGACATAACACAGGAACCTTTTGTTATTACAATAAAAGATGTTGCATACAATACTACTATAGATGAAGCGGTGACAACTGAATTTTATGTAAACATACAATCTGAAGAATCATCACCTGCACAAGTATTCATGGCAGAAAGTATGTTACACATTCAACTTGAAGAAGGCGTTACTGATGCAAGAGTGATCTTATACAATATGAATGGCGAAAAATTATTTGTTGATTTAATTCATAGTAGCCAATCAATTGATGTTAGTCGATTTCCTAAAGGGGTTTATATTATATCCATCATCGTTGGGGAAAATGTGCTTACTACAAAGCAAGTACTGAAATAATTTTTCAAATGTCAGCACAAAACGAGCCCTAACTGCAAACATTCCAACATCCGCTCTACTAAAATTCCTGACGAGAATCAATACTGCAATTTTTGTTTATCGCCAGAGGTATTTTTAGCGAACCAACTGAAAAACACCCAAACACTTGTGAAGTAGGGGAGAAAATTTATTAAAGTGTCGCTTACTGAGTGGCTGTTGCAGTCAATAGCTACGAAGAGCCAAATGTCAGTGGCGAAAGCCAGCAGCATAAATATCCAACCACCGGCATTTGCCGGAACATATAACCAGCCTTGTTTGCTAAAGAATTTCATATAGTTTATTTTAAATTTAGAGAACTTTGAATTACAAAGTTAATAGAACCTTCTAAATCTTCAAATAATTGTAGAAAAAAATCTTCTTCGCAAAAATCTAATCTCATAAACGCCTCGTAAATCATCCAGTTTAAAATCATTTCATAAACAAAAACCAATAAGCATGAGACGTTTCGTACTAAACAGGGGATACTGGGCTAAGAGCCTTGCTATCCTGGGGTTAGCGTTTTCATCTTTCGGTTCTTTTGCATCCAGCCATAGGGAAGCCCCGCTGATTGCGAATGATCCGTTAGCTGACAATACTGACCTGTATGCGTTCAGGAGCCCTGATGATCCGGGCACTGTAACTATTATCGCCAACTATATTCCTGGCGAAGTTCCCTTTGGCGGACCTAACTATAACACATTTGGGGAAAACATCCGCTATGAAATTCACATTGATAATAATATCGCCACCCTGGGTGATGATATTATTTATCGTTTCACTTTTACTCGGGTGAATGAAGATCCTACAACGTTCTTCAACATCCGCCTCGGTTTACAAAACCTGAAGGCAACTTACACTTGCGAAAAAAGCACAGATGGCGGTTTAACTTTCAGTACAATTGTAACTGAGGGTCCCGTTCCTCCACCAAATATCGGAGCAAGATCTATTGAAGGCGGCGCAGGCTTAGCAACAACATATGATGCATTGATGGCTGCTGCAATCGTTTCAGCATCTTCAGGCGAAACTGTGTTCTGCGGACCGGTAGATGATCCTTTCTATGTTGACCTCGGGGCAATATTTGACCTGGGTGATGCACCAAGAAACGGAGAAAACCCGAGAGATGGTTTAGGCAGGTATAACACACATGCCATTGCAATAAAAATTCCTATCAGCATGTTGCAGAAAGATGGTTTATCAGCTGATGATGCTGATGACATTCTTGATGGTGACTTTGTAATTGGAGTTTGGGCAAGCGCAAGCCGTCCTGCCATGCGTACACTTAATGGTGATGGTACGGAAACTGCTTCAGGAGATTGGATACAGGTTTCAAGATTGGGAATGCCTTTAACTAACGAGGCTGTTATTCCGCTTGGAGGAAAAGATTACTGGAATTCACTCACTCCTTACACAGAGGACCCTGCACAGTATGAATATTTCTACAATCCTGAACTAGCGCTATACATGGACGATGCATTATTCGGTGGTGCTGTTCCGCAATTAAAAAGATTGAGAGTACAAAAAATGTCTCTCGGAGCTTTCGGTTTCGGAAACGGACAGGATGGTTTGTATTCATTAAAAGGAACAGATGCAGTAGCCGGAACAGCTTTAGATGATGCTGTTTTCGGAACACTGTTATTACCTGCTCCCGGCAAACCGAGATCAGTTGATATCTGGCCAGCATTCTATACCGGCGTTCCTAACGTTAGACCTTACCAGCTTGCTACAGGAAAAGACGGCGACCCGCTTGCTGAAGGAAAACCTTTCGTAAACAATTTCCTTCCCAATGCTGGTGATATGCTTCGCCTAAACATGGCAACACCTGTAACTGACAGAACGGATCCTATGTTTTCAAGCCTCGGTTTGATACAGGCAGCCGTACTCGGGTTAACACATCCAGATTATGCTTCTTCTGCAGATCTCGAATTCATTCCGAACATGGATGGTTTCCCGAACGGAAGAAGGTTGGAAGATGATGTTACTAGAATTGAACTGCAGGCTGTGAGCGGAATTGTTCTTGCTGCTATCGGCCTTTGGTATGATGACTATGTTCCCGGCGTATCGCCTTCTCCTTTAACAAAAGACTTACTCAATGTTTTGTATTACACAACGAGAGTTGAAAGTAACGACAAAGCTTTCCAAAGTAGCTTCCCATATGTTGCTGCACCATGGAGAGGTACTGAAGTAAGTTTTGATTATTGATTCACAATTCAAACTGAATAGAAAATGAAAAAGATATTTAATAACATAACCGGCGCTTTCAAAACATTGTTGCT
>JBJXHH010000232.1:0-19902 GCA_046160675.1 Chitinophagales bacterium | reverse complement strand
GTGTCTTCGTTGTATTCCAGAACAGCAATACTGGGCTTTTCATTGTTTTTTTCGACACTTACAGGTGGAATACTCCTGGCAATCAATGCATCAAAAGTGAATAAGAAAGCCGTAATCCCCATTATTGTTTTCGCATTGTTATTCACTGCAATGCAGATATATGCTTCTTTTAAGATACCGGCTGAAAGTTTTCTTTCATTCGTTATACCCGTTGCCGGGGCATTGTTACTTTCTGATGTGTTATGGAATTATTATATTGGTAAAACTCTGAAATATGAAAAAAGGAGTATCGCAATTCCGCTGGTTATTGTATTGATAATTTCTCTTCCGGTTTTATACATGGCATATTATCATCCGGAATTCTTTACGTTTACAGAAACCAAATAAGATGAAAAATATAATTCCTGCCGTTGTATTTATAACACTTTTTTCAGAAAAGATTTTAGCGGATTCTCCATTAACTGAAACCTATTTTTATGCATTCTACACCGAACATGAAATTGTTAATTATGCTATCATAGGAACTCTCGATGATAAGATTGCCGAGTACTTGCTCGATGATAAAAATTTAATTGATGTAAAAGCAGCTGTAATAAATGCAATGGGTTGGGGTTACGAAGGGAAAGGAAATGCGAATTTATTTAGGAATTACCTTGCAAAAAGGAAGGGAACCACCCCTGAGGCTGTGATGACCTCAGAGTTATCTGGTAGCGAACTTATGTGCTTGGGGTATCTAATGGCAATGGATAATACTTTTGAAGTAGATGCGGCTCTTGAGATTCTAGACATGGCAAAGCTGAAAATGCCTAAGAGTTTTGCGATAAATATGCTTTGGACTCTTGTTAAATCCCAAAAGGAGTTTGAAACGAATTTTTGTAATGTTTGGGGGTATACAAGAAGCATGATAAACAACAAAACCCTGAAAAGGGACATGAAAACTGCTGCTATACAATCAGTTGTAAACTACCTTATTCTCTATAAGCCATATTGCAGCCTGGATACTGAGGAATAAATCTGGCTATCAGCAAATTTAGTTTATTAATTTAATTGTCATTTAAAACTAACTTAACTTTGTAGTGATGTTGGCATAATGGAGTGCACCTAACTTAGCGAAAAATTATAAAATGGCTTCAGAGAAAATTAAGATATTGATTGCAGATGATGAGCCAGATGTTTTGGAGTTTATAGAATATAACCTGTTAAAAGAAGACTATATCGTTATTAAAGCTGAAAATGGTAAACAGGCGATTCAAAAGGCTTTGGAAGAAAAACCTCATCTTATTTTGTTAGATATTATGATGCCGGAAATGGATGGTATTGAGGTTTGCCGGGAACTACGAAGCAAGAAAGAGTTTTCTGAAACGGTTATTGCATTTTTGACAGCTAGAAGCGAAGATTTTACACAAGTGCAGGGTTTTGATGTAGGAGCGGATGATTATATTACAAAACCGGTAAAACCAAGATTGTTAATAAGCCGATTAAAGGCACTTTTAAGAAGGGTTGTAAGTGCTGAAACACAAGGCAAACAACAATTTGGTGACTTGGTTATCGATAAAGATAAATACCTCATATTCATAAACGATAAACCTATAACACTTGCAAAAAAGGAGTTTGAATTAATACAACTTCTTGCCTCTAAACCCGGAAGGGTATTTACAAGGTTTGAAATCTATAATGAGATCTGGGGTCAGGATGTTATTGTTGGGGATAGAACTATTGATGTACATATAAGAAAAGTAAGGGAAAAAATTGGTGAAGACTATATTAAAACAGTAAAAGGGGTAGGGTATAAATTTGATCATTAATGAAAAATTTAACTCCGGCACAAATTGTATTTAGGGTTTCACTTCTTACATTTTTTATCATCCTGATTTTAGAGGCTATTATTTTTGTATTTGATCCATTTAATATTACCTGGTTACATGTTGCCATCATCCCCATTGTATTTTCAGTTATAACTTATTTCATTTATTATTTTGCTTTAGAAAAATTCATCTACCGGAAGATCAAACTTATTTACAAGACAATTCATCAGCAGAAATCTACCAAGCAAGTTGCAGAACAAAAGATCGATATGCGATCAGACCTAGTGAGTGAAATAGAAAGTGATGTTTTAAGATGGGCTGATGATAAAAGCACTGAAATTGAATCGCTTAAAAAGGCTGAACAATATAGACGGGAATTCCTGGGTAATGTATCTCATGAACTGAAAACACCAATGACAAGTCTTCAAGGGTACCTGGAAACCTTAATTGACGGGGGTATTGATGATATTTCCATAAACAAAACATATCTACAAAAGGCTGTAAAAAATGCGGAAAGAATGATTTCTATTATTGATGACCTGGAATCGATCGCAAACCTGGAGAATGGTGAATTGAAAATGATCAATATTGAATTTGATATATGTGATCTTACAAAAGATGTGTTTGATGATCTTGAGATTTCAGCAAAAAAAATGCAGGTTAAATTGGAAATCAAACCCGGATGTGATCACCAGTTTATAGTTTATGCGGATAAGAAACAAATCAGGGAAGTACTGGTGAACCTGATATCAAATTCAATTAAATATGGGAAAGAACAAGGGAAAACGAGCGTTGGTTTTTATAATATGGGGGATAATATCCTGATTGAAGTTTCTGATAACGGTATAGGTATCGCCAAAGAGCATTTGAACAGGGTTTTTGAAAGATTCTACAGGATAGAAAAAAGCAGGAGCAGGGATTTCGGTGGAACCGGACTCGGTCTTTCCATTGTAAAACATATAATAGAAGCACATGGGCAATCTATTTCTGTTCGTAGTTCAGAAAATGAAGGATCTACATTCGGATTTACCCTGACAAAAGCCAAATAAAAAGATTTCTGGCTAGGTTTCAAATAAATTTACTCTTTTTTAAAATCAACAGAAGCAGAGTTTACACAATATCTTTCGCCTGTTTCAGTAGGCCCATCAGGAAATACATGTCCCAGGTGTCCGCCGCATTTACTGCACATAATTTCCACCCGCATCATCCCAAAACTTTTATCCTTTTTATAATCAATATTTGTTTTATCAACAGGTGCATCAAATGCCGGCCACCCGCATCCTGAATTGAATTTTGAATCCGAAGTAAATAATTCCTGCCCGCATGCGGCGCATACATACCTTCCTTCTTCAAAAAAAGTATCATACTTTCCGGTAAAAGGCCTTTCAGTTCCTTTCTCCCGCAAAATCTGGTATTGCTCAGGTGTGAGGATTTTTTTCCATTCTTCTTCGCTTCTAATAATTTTTTCTTTCATTGATTTAAACATTCAATTCTATACAACGATGAAACAAAAGATTGGTTCTCTCATGAATACCCGGTAACAAATTTTAAGGTTTATTTTGTTGGGTTTCAATGGAGGAGTAATTATTAAGTATTTCAATGATTTGTTCTACCCCGATTTTTTTTGCAATGATCTTTTTGTCTTTATCCAGGATAAAGATCACCGGTGTTTGTTCTATATCATACAATTGCTGAAAGGGGCTTTTTAATTTCAAGTTGCCAACATTCAGCCAGGGATACTTATGTTCTTTGAGCCAATTTTTCCATTTGTCCCATTCCTCCTGAGAATACACCGCATACACTTCTCCGCCTTTTTCTTTAATTGCCGGATATATTTCTGCAAGCTTGGGCATTTCTTTTTTACAATGACTGCAATCAACATCCCAAAAAACGACTATCGTAAAATTTTTATTTATGCTATGCAATGGAATATCATAACCTGAGGTGTCTTGTAAAATGATGCTAGGCGCTGTTTTGCCTATAAGTGTCGGTTTCATCCTGTCTGATTTACTTATGATCTTTACCTTCGAGGTTTCATCCAGCCAATAAGCTTTACCAGTCTTATAGTAGGTATCAACAATGTGAACATACACGGCATCCATGCCCATGATCTTTGAATTTGCATAATCATTCAGAAGGCTAACAACAATAAACTTAAATACTTCATCATCAGCACCTGCCTTTTCAATCACAAAATCCACCGCAATATTTATTGAGTCAGGGATTTTCGGAACATAGTTATCAAGATATTTTTTAACTTTTGAATAAAGCAAGTTAGTTCTCAGGAAGCGTTCATCACTGAAGTCAATATTGTCGAAAAAATGCTGGCGAATAAACCTGTATGCAAAAAGGGAATCCTTAGTACCGTCAGGGTTTAGAGGCGCCTCAGGGATTTTAACTTCTTCCAGTGCCTGCAGAAATTTTGAATAAAACAGTTCAGGGTTTTTTTGCTGAATCGAAAGCCGTTCGTTCTCAACCTCTTTATTAATTACAGCAAGTTGATCTTTTATTTGTTTTGCTTCTTCACTTTGCGTATCTAATATTTTTAGTTTTTCCCGCAAGGGTTCGGCCTCTTTTCTTTTATTGGAAACAAAATTGAGATCATTATAAAATGTTGTATTTTCTGCGGAACCTTTAAAGCGCATATTTTTTGTAAAATCAGCGGTATCGGTTTCAAGACTAAACCGGGGTTCATTGATGATAAGTTCAAAATATTTATTCTTCATACTTGGAAAAACTATGAGATAAATACCGCCCGTGAGGGGCTTTACACCGCTAATTACTGCTTCTCCCTTGCTGTTTGTTGAAACAGTATCAATCACATATTGTTTGTCACCGTAGTGGTGACCAAAAAAAATAATCGTGTCTTCCACCCCTTTTATTTTGAGGTGATATTCATAGGCGTTTTGCGAAACAATCCTTGTTGTTAGAAACAAGAAAAGTATAGGAACAATAATTCTCATTCTTTACAAGACTTTTTTGTGTTACTGGTTTTGATTTTGAAAGGTTTCGAGCGCATTAGCCACCACAAAAATACTGCCGCAAATCAATATAACATCATCTTTTTCAGCTTGTTGGTTTGCTGATTGTAGAGCATGAGATACAGAAGTGTAACAAGCACCTGAAAGACCGAATTTCGATGACTGGGTACTGAGTACTAATGCATCAAGCCCCCTTGGGATGTTGGGTTTACAAAAATAATAAACAGCGTTCTGAGGGAATTCTTTCAGGTTCAAAGCAGGGTCTTTATCGTTCACCATTCCCGTAACAATATGAAGTTTGCTGAAAGATAGTTTGTTCAACTGTTCAAACAATGCTTGCAAACCTGCACTGTTATGTGCGCAGTCGCAGAGAATAAGCGGCGATTTTGAAAGTATTTGCAGCCTGCCTAAAAAGCCTGTGTTGTGTTGCACTTTTCTTAAACCATCATACACACTTTCTTCAGGAATCTCAATTTCTTTTTGTCGCAAGATTTCAATGCTTTGCAACACGGTCTTAATGTTTTTTAACTGGTAAGTTCCGGCAAGATCAACTTGTAAATTTTCATAAATGAGTTGATCAAGATACATCGCATTGACAATAACTTTTTCAAGATCATGTTCGGCAATTTCAAGTTTTACGTTTTCTTCGGCTAGATATAATGGCGCAGATTCAATATTAGTTTTTTCCAAAAAAACAGGAAATGTTTCTGTATGATATTCACCAATCACACAGGGCCTAAGATGTTTAATAATGCCTGCTTTTTCAGTGGCAATTTCTGCAAGGGTATTACCGAGCATGTTCATATGATCATAACTGATGTTTGTAATGATGGAAAGGAGAGGGGAGATGACATTGGTGGAATCCAGCCTTCCGCCCAATCCAACTTCCACAACAGCTATATCAGTATTTGTTTGTACAAAATAATCAAACGCCATTGCAACGGTTATCTCGAAAAAAGAGGGTTGAATTTCTTCAATATGCTTTTGCATTTTTTCGGTAAAGGATATCACAAAATTCTCTTCACACATTTTCCCATTTACCCGAATTCTTTCTCTAAAATCGAGCAGGTGGGGTGATGTGTAGAGTCCTGTTGTATATCCGGCTTCATATAAAACAGATGCAAGCATATTGCTTACAGATCCTTTCCCATTTGTCCCGCCAATATGAATACTCAGAAATTTTTCCTGAGGATGATTAAGCAGAGAACAGAGTTTTAGCGTATTAGTTAGATCCTTTTTGTACGCTGCTGCGCCAATGCGCTGATACATAGGCAGGTGTGAGAAGAGGTAAGCAAGCGTTTCAGCATACGTCATAAGGCAAAATTAAATCTATAAGGGTTCTAAAAACAAAAAAGCATCCGCCGTAAGGCAGATGCTTAAAAGATTCACCAGTAAATATTATCTCCTTGAGTGATTAAAGTTAATTGTTCCGTACTGGAATTCCGGTCCACCGCTTTTTACATCAAACTTATATTTTTTAGCATAAGCTATGTCTTCTGCAATAGTATTTGGGTCAGTAATCTGTGTTTGGCTGCGGTCAACTTCAGCTTTCACAACATTCCCGTTTCTGTCAACAGTGATCTTAATTACGACAAGCCCCTCTTCATCATAACTACCTGTGATCTGGGGCCTGTAAGTTACTTTTCTTCCTGCAAGACTTACATTACTGTCGCCTGTTCCGCCTGGACCATCATTGCCATCCCCGCCGTTTCCACCATTTTCAATTCCGCTGGGGTCGCCAAAATCTCCTGTTCCACCTTTATCACCATTGCTGTTGCCGTTGTTTTCAAAATTTTTGTCTTTATTAAATAACTCACCTTCATTAATAGTAGGTTTTGAGTCTGTATTCGTATTAGTTGTTGAGGTGTTGTTCTTACTCGGTAATTTCCTCTTTTCAGGAAGCGTTATAGTTTCTTCAATATCCTGAGTTACGGGTTCATCATGCGTAACAACGTCGCCACCTGCAGCGGGAGCTGATGATGCTGTTTGTTCACTACCCATCCCTGAATCATCAAACCCGAAATCAATAAGGAAACCTTCGGCCTCGTGTGGCGGGAATGGGGGTGTAAATGCAAATAGAAAAAGTAATCCCAGAATAGCACCTCCTGATGTTAAAGTTAGGAAAGCGCTTTTTCTGCGGGCTTCTTGTTCATTTTGTTTGTCAGTATTCATAATCTTCCGTTTTAATGCATGTATTGATGCTGTTTCAAACAGTATTCCATACTATAATATTCCCCTGTAAAATTACTTTTTAGGGGTAATGTTTTTTTAAGCTGTAAACTTTGAACAACGGTATTTGTACAGATTTAAAGACGCCGTCCTAATGGAACGCTTAAAACAAGAGATTTATTGCAACTTTTTCAGGATCCATGTTTCTATCAGGATATTACGCAGAAATATTCTTTCATCATCATCTTTTTTTAACTCATGCACAATATCCAACCATTTTTTAGCTGCTGCCTGGAGTTTTCTTTTATCATGATGAGCAGCTACATACTCCCTGAATATCTTTGATAGCGCATTAATAGTTTTTATGTCAATAATTTGTTTTGCAAAATATCTTTTGAACGTTCGCAGGTAGTTCATCACAAACTCAAGGTTGCCGAGTTCCAGATGGATCATTACATATAATGCTTGTGCCGGAACTGTCTGAACTGCATAATTGTCTGTCTTCCTGAAATCAAGCACTTTATCAATACAATCCAGTGCTGTGCTGTAATTGCCTGTACCAAAATAACTCAATGCGAGGTAATAATTTGCAGAGATATTGAACTCATTACTGATTAGGTTTTTGAGCACAAGCATTTCCTTTTGTTTTTCAGCGAAAAAGTTGATACATCTTTCAAACTTGCCCCACAGAGCAAGATTGATAAGGCTTGCTTCAATATATGTGATGGTAAATTGATTGCGAATCTGCGGCACTTTGTCATATTCTTTTGTATGAATGAGGGTATAGAGTTGCTCGCAATGCTGATATACTTCATCAAACTTCTCAAGAATGCTGGCAGTTTCAATATGACTGATAAGAATGGCAGGAAAATTAAAATGTCCGATGGCTTCTACCGTCAAATTATTTTCTTTAATGAAACGCAGTTGATCGTTTGAATTTCTGTAGGCGGTTTTGTATTCCTTGCGAAGGATATAATAATGAGTAAAAAAATTATACCAGGCCACTTTCCCCTTCATACTGAGCCGGTCGAAAAGCCCATCCCACACAGGCTCATGCATAAGCTGTTCAAGTTCTTTCTGCAAGGACTTAGTGTTGATGAATTTGTATTTCCCCTTCAAAATATTCAGCTCATTGTACTTTGTAATTATGAAAAGGGAATACTTCCACTTGTCAATGATCTCCGCATCCTGCTTATAACCACTCCGAATGTATTCAGCAAACCAATCTGTCTGCTGCATGGCAGCAGCAAAACGCATTTCACTTCTTGCAAATACAATATACTCCGCAAGGTTTTCTGCCTCTTTTGTACGTAGTTTAAATTTTTTCAGGATGGGAAATGCGATCTCCGGCATCCCTTTCTTCATGAGTATCTCTACATCAGCAAGCGCATTGGTGTATTGTAATTCTTCTCCTGTATTATAATTGCGCAATGCTTTGAGGATCATTTGCTGCAGGTAATTTTTCTCGTAGGTGAAATGATTCACAAATTTTTTGTCTTTGAACTTCGTTTTTATTTTCTTTTCATCATACACTATCTGTTTATCCATCTCCTCAAAAATGCGCATATAGTTCTTATCGCCCTCAGTAATAGAAGCAAACAACCGGAAATACCTTTTCTCGCTTTTTGTCAGCGATTTAACTAACCTGAATGTAGTATCTGTTGCTATCATTTTTTTCTTTCTCTTACTATGTAGAACCCCGTTAATACATATCTTTTTGGTTAAAAATTATCCTGCTTATAAGTTGGATAAGATGCAACCTGTTGTAAAACTGCGCCGAATATAGAGCCTTTGCCCCCACATTTTAATACATTCTTAACGCTTCCTATATGCACCCCTTCAAGTAGCCATAATTAGAACCCTAGAAATCCTTCTGTAATTGGTTTGATGAATAGATGGATTTAAAAGCAATTTCGTGTATTATATCACTAAAAATCTTCATATGAATCATTATTGTACAATCATGTTTGCTGCTACAGCAATTCTTTTTTATGCGAATACTTACGCACAAAAAGTATCAAACGATGCTGCGCTGCTTGAAGAAATTTCCCAAGCCCCCGAAGAAATAGAACCTGCCGGGTTTTATGAACACACAGTAAATATTGAGGATGCACTTTCTAAAGAGGACAGGACATACATCTGGGAAAACATCCGTGCTAACTCACAAATACTTCATCAGCAAGGCATTATACCCGATCATTCAACTGCTCATCTTGCTGCCGGGGGATACAAATGGCCCCTGAAGCTTGCAACTGGTGATTGGGTTTATGACTGGAATGCTTTCACCTTCAACACCAACTTTGTGGATCAAGACCCGGTGTACGGCTCATTACTCGACTATCGCTGCGGTACAAGAACGTATGACATTACAGGCTATAATCACCAGGGACAGGATATTGCTCTTTGGCCTTTTGACTGGAACCTGGTGGAAGGCGACTATGCAGAAGTAGTGGCCGCAAAAGATGGCTGGATCACCTTTAAGCAGGACGGCAACGACTATCATAACTGTGGATTTGGCGGAGGTGACTGGAATGCCATTTATCTCGAACATGATGATGGCGGCATAACCTGGTACGGGCACATGAAAGAAGGCTCACTTACTGATTCTGCTGTAGGTGCATTCATAGCTCAGGGCGAATACCTTGGGATAGTTGCCAGTTCAGGCCAATCTACAGGTCCTCACCTGCATTTTGAAGTGTATGACGGCGATGAAAACCTGCGGGATCCTAACGGCGGGCCTTGTAATTTCATGGGCGGAACAACCCTCTGGTCGGCACAGCGCAAATACAACGATGCTAAAATTCATGCATTGTATACACATTCAGAATTACCGGTGTTTGAGCCTTGCCCTGACGAGCATATAACTAACATCAGCAACAGTTTTGAATTCGGCGACCCGATACATTTTATTGGATATTTCAGTGAGACTGTAACGGGTTTAAATAGCCGTTACCGCATCTTACGCCCTGACGGCAGTACCTATCTTTTCTGGACATATTCTTTTCCTGTTGGTTTTGCAGCCAGCTACTGGTACTGGACTTATACTTTACCCGATATAGAAGGCGACTGGAAATTCCAGGCGGCTTTTAGGGGAAAGTTCATAGAGTACACTTTTAACTTGCATCCTGCATTAAAAGATGATGATGATGATTACAACAGGATGGGAGAGGATTTCTCAGCAGATGTTTATCCTGTTCCTGCTTCGGCTTCCATTACTATTACCACCAGCCGTGAATTGGAAAATGCTACAATTAAAATTTTTGACATGGTAGGGAACCTTGTTCAACAGCATTTGATGGCTCAGACAAGCAATTTTCAGGCTGAACTGGACATCCGAAACCTTGCAACAGGCGTATATATGATTTCAATTGAAAGCGGCGGAAACACCGTAATAAAAAAGATTACTAAAGAATAATAAGTAAAACAACACAACCTGTGCAGCATTGCACAGATTTCCTAAACAAGAGTATTTACAGGCTGCAATATAAAGTCCCTGCTGAAGAAAAGTAAGCGGGGGCTTTTTGTTTTACTACTTTTTTAAGATTGCAGTTATATACCTTCGTAACAAAGAGAAGAAAAGGCTTATTATGCAAGAAGGTATTTCAGAGATTTCACAACAGTTAAAAAAATATAAAGAAAAAGGCTTTTCTTTATTTACAAGTTCTTCATTTCAAACACACAGCACAGTTCTCCTGCATATTATAGCCCAGTTTGATAAAACAATACCGGTTTACTTTTTAAACACGGGTTATCATTTCCCGGAAACGATTTCATATAAGGAGCAGATCACAAAACTTTTTGGCATTCAAACGATAGATGTATTTTCATCAACCCCAAAATCAATGCAAAAAGACGCTCAGGATCGATTATTATTTACGAGTGACCCGGAATATTGTTGTTACTTGAATAAACTTCAACCAATGGAACCTTTACTTGATAGTTTTGACGTTTGGATAAATGGCGTAAGGGCTGATCAGAATGAGAACAGAAAAACTTTCCATACAGAGGAAAAAACGACTCGCAAGGCAATTCGATACCATCCTATATTAAACTGGACAAACAAAAGGATCTACGAATATATCCGCTTCTGTAACATCCCGAAACACCCACTGGATGATAGAGGATACATGAGTATTGGATGTGAACCCTGCACAAGAAAACTCAATTTTGATATGCTGGATGAAAGATCAGCAAGGTGGTTCGGGATGAACAAAACTGAATGCGGGTTGAATACTGAATTGGTAAAAAAAGAACTATGAACATTCTCATAACAGGCGGTGCAGGGTATGTTGGGTTTGCTTTAGCAAAGGAACTTGCAAAAAATGATGCTGTATCTAAAATTGTTTTATATGACAATCTCAGCCGGCATAATGAACACATTTTTTTTGGAAAATTGGAAGGTTCGGAAAAACTCAATTTTATAAAAGCAGAGTTACTTGACAGCAGAACATTGCAAAAATCATTGCAGAATATTGATGTTGTATTTCACCTGGCCGCAAAAGTAATTACACCTTTTGCAAACCAGGATCCCCATTTTTTTGAGCAGATCAATCACTGGGGAACGGCTGAATTAGTTTATGCGGTAGAAGAAAGCAACGTAAAAAAATTTATTTACCTGAGCAGCGCCTCTGTTTATGGAAGAAGTGAGGAAGCATCTACAGAACAAACAATTCCTAACCCGCAGACCTACTATGGCATTTCAAAACTGAGAGGGGAAGAACATGTGCGTCGCCTGTTTGAGAAAATAGAAACTCTTATCATCCGTTGTGGTAATGTATATGGTTATAGTGATGCTATGAGGTTCGATGCCGTAATTAATAATTTTATGCTGCAGGCAAATTTTAAGAATCGCATTTCTATCCATGGAACAGGTGCACAGACAAGGGCATTTATTCACATCAGCGAAGTTGCTTCAGTAATTTCTGAACTTCCTTTTAATTTAATACCGAACGGCATGTATAACTGTATAACTAAAAACCTCGCTATTAATGATATTGCGGAAGTGATTATTGATCTGTATCCGGGGTGTGAAAGAATATTTGTTGACCAGCATTTACAACTTGGTGGAAATAAAGTAAGTAAGGATTCACTGTTGTGGAAATATATTTCATGCAAGGAAAGAACTCTTCATGAAGAGCTGAAAGAATTCAAAGAATTGTTTGCTTTTCGTTTTCATTAAATTGCATTTTCATAATTTTTATCCCTTGATTGTTATCCCGATAAACAATCCCTGCTGCTTGAATCAATCAAAATTTTTTCCTATTAAGTTTTTCTTCATTCTGCCTCCTGAGGATTACAAATCCCTATTTTTGCTGTATGTCCTCCATCCATCAACTACTTAAACAATACTTTGGGTATGATGCGTTTCGGCCGCTGCAGGAGGATATTATCAATTCTGTTTTGCAGGGAAAAGATACACTTGCATTGCTGCCAACAGGAGGTGGGAAATCTTTATGTTACCAGGTTCCTGCATTAGCAAAGGAAGGTATCTGTATTGTTGTTTCCCCTCTCATTGCTTTGATGCTTGACCAGGTGGATAATTTGAAGAAAAAGAAAATAAAAGCAACAGCTATCTGGAGCGGAATGACGAAAAAAGAAGTTGATACAGCCCTGGATAACTGTGTGTACGGCGATCAGAAATTTCTGTATGTTTCTCCTGAAAGGTTACTGACGGATATTTTCCGGGAACGCCTCAAAAAAATGAAAGTGAATTTACTGGCTGTGGATGAAGCACATTGCGTCAGCCAGTGGGGCTATGATTTTCGCCCGCCCTATTTGCAAATTGCAGAGATCAGGAAGTTTCTTCCGGCAGTTCCCTTACTTGCTGTAACAGCTACAGCAACTTTACCTGTCTGTGATGATATACAGGAGAAATTATTGTTCGCAGAAAAGAATATTTTCCGTGCAAGCTTTGCAAGAAATAATATCAGTTTTGTTGTGCGCAATGCCGAAGATAAAGAAAGCAAACTGCTGGAGATTATTTCAAAGATCAGCGGAAGCGGAATTATCTACGTTCGGAACAGAAAAAAAACTAAAGAAATAGCACAACTTTTATCTAAACATCATCTCTCTGCCGACTTTTATCATGCGGGATTAGAAAATGCAGAACGAAGTAAGAAGCAGCAAAGCTGGGTGAAGGGAAAAACAAGAATTATTGTTTGTACCAATGCTTTCGGGATGGGCATTGACAAGCCTGATGTTCGCTTTGTGATACATTGGGATGTACCTGAATCACCCGAGGCTTATTACCAGGAAGCAGGCAGGGCAGGGCGGGACGGCAAACAATCTTACGCCGTGTTATTGTTTCATGGTGGAGATATTGCAAGCTTGCAGAGTTTTCTTTTTTATCAATACCCGGAAATTGAGTTTGTAAAAAAAGTATATCATGCCTTGGGAAATTACCTGCAGCTTGCAAACGGCGCAGGCAAAAATGAAGCATTTGACTTTGACCTGATTGATTTTTGTACGAAGTATAAACTGAACGCAACACAAACTACTCAGGCATTTAAGATCATGCAGCAGAATAATTACATCTATTTCGGAGATGCATTACAAAGAGTAGCAACTCTGAAAATAGTGGTAGACAATGAAACCCTGTACAGGTACCAGGTGGAGAATAAGCAATGGGACACATTCATTAAAATGCTACTGCGCTTAACTCCGGGGGTGTTTGATGATTTTGTGCCTGTTTATGAAAAAGAAGTGGCTTATCACCTTTCCATCCCCCCCGCAAAATTCATTGAACAAATAAAACTTCTTCATAAGCAGGGTATAGTACAATACAACCCTGTAAAAACTTCAGCTCAAATAATTTTTACAACCGAAAAACTTCCTTTTGAAAATTTACAGTTTGATACAACGTTATTAAAAAAACTGAAAAAGGGAACAGAAGAAAGGCTTACTGCGATGCAAAACTATGTCCAGAATAAAAACCTTTGCCGCATGCAGGTTTTGCTTGAGTATTTTGGCGAAACAAGCCAGCGTTGCGGATATTGCGATATTTGCATTGAAAGAAAAAAACTAGGCATCACCGAACATGAATATGATGATATTTATGCTTGGGTAAAACAGAAATTGCTTGCGCAACCCGAATCACCGGAAACAATTTACAAACATGCAACTATAAGAAAAGAAAAATTGCTGGAGGCTGTGCAGTTTATGAAGGACAACAAGATCATAGAACATACAAAAGAAAATCTGTTGGTGTGGAAAGGATGAAGCGTATTGTTTTCACAGTAACAAATGATCTGACCTATGATCAGCGTATGCAGCGCATTTGCGGCTCTCTTGCTGCTGCCGGATATGACATAACATTGGTTGGATTTCTCAAAAAGAGATCAGTGAAGATAGAACAGGAAAATTATCGGCAAGTTCGTTTGCGGGTATTCTTCAGGAAAGGAAAATTTTTCTATCTTGAATATAATTTCAGACTGTTCTTCTGGTTGTTGTTTAAAAAATATGAGATCTATTGCGGCATTGATCTCGACACATTACTTCCTGTTTTTTTAAATGCAAAGATGAAAGGAAAACCTGTAGTGTATGATGCGCATGAATTTTTTACTGAGTTACCTGAAATTGTTGACAGGCCGGGAATAAAAAAAGCATGGTTTGTGCTGGAAAAATTCCTTTTGCCGAAAATAAAATATAATTATACTGTAAGTGAAACTATCGCACTTGCGTTGTCAGCAAAACATAAACAGCAATTTGAAGTGATACGCAATGTGCCTGTACTAAAGGATGCGAATGTTGATATAGAAAAGAAAAATTTCATTATTTACCAGGGTGCTTTGAATAAAGGCAGGGGTATTGAAAACCTGATGCAGGCAATGGCCGATATTGATTGCCCGCTTTACATTGCAGGAGAAGGTGACCTGAGTGAAGAGATGAGGAAACTTGCAAACACTTTTCCGCACAAAGAAAAGATCAGGTTCCTGGGTTATGTTCGTCCTGAGGAATTAAAGAAATACACACTGAAGGCTAGACTCGGTGTAAACTTCGTTGAAAACCTTGGGTTGAGTTATTACTATTCCTTGTCTAACAAATTCTTTGATTACATTCATGCAGCCATTCCGCAGGTAACCATGAATTTTCCGGAATATGCAAGCCTGAATGCAAAGTATCATGTAGCTGTTTTGATTGATGATCTCCAACCGGCAAATATTTCACAGGCCATAAATAAACTCCTACAGGATGACTCGTTGTATGCAACACTTGCAGGAAATACAATTAAAGCAAAAACAGAACTGAACTGGCAGGTGGAGGAAAAAAAACTCATCACATTTTATAACAACATTGGCTGAACAACACCTCAATATCATTGCTTTTAATATCCCCTATCCGCCTGACTATGGCGGGGTAATAGATGTTTATTATAAAATAAAAGCCCTGCATGCAGCAGGAATAAAAATACACCTTCATTGTTTTGCCTATGGGAGAAATGTTTCTCCTGAGCTTGAAAAATATTGTGAAAGCATTCATGTGTACAAAAGAAAGAACATGTTTCAGGGTTTTTTGTCTGATAAACCTTTTATTGTTTCGTCAAGAAGCAGTAAACTTTTGAAAAAAAATCTGCTTCAAAATTCTTATCCAATTTTGTTTGAAGGCCTGCATTGTTGTTATTACCTGGATGACAAAGCATTTGCAGGAAGGAAAAAAATTGTCCGCATGCACAATGACGAAGCGGAATACTACCTGCAATTGGCTAAGCATGAAAAAAGATTTTCTAAAAAATTGTATTTCTACGAAGAATACAAGCGCCTGTTCAAATATGAAAATATCCTGAGTAAAGCGGATCATATTGTTTGTATTGCAAAATATGAAGCCGAAAAATATGAAAACAAGTTTGCACATGTAAGTCATCTTGCGCCTTTCCATGGTGCTGATGTAGTGCATTCTCTAACAGGCAGTGGAGATTTTGCTCTCTACCACGGAAACTTAACTGTGAATGAGAATATCCAGGCTGTTTTGTTTTTGATCAGTGAAGTGTTTTCGCAACTTTCGCACACTCTTATCATTGCAGGAAACAACCCTGCTAAAGAAATTGTATCTGAGGCGGCGAAATATCAGAACATTCGAGTTCAACAAAACCCTTCACCGAGTGAGCTTCTGCTCCTGTCGCAGCAGGCGCAAATTCATATACTGCCTGCCTTTCAGCAGACAGGTATTAAACTCAAACTCCTTTATGCCTTATTTAACGGCAGATTCTGCTTGGCAAACAGTATGATGACGAAAGACACCGGGCTTGAAAAATATTGCAGTATTGCTGATAATGTCGAGGAAATGAAAATAGCTATTGAAGAACTCTTTAGTAAAGAATTCACAGCCGGGGATATCGTATTCAGGAAAAACATAGAAAAAGAGTTTTCTGATACATCAGAGGCTGAAAAACTCATTAGTTTGTTATAATTTTTCAAGCAACCAATCTTTCAGAAGGAACTGGTCAGCTTCAATTTCAGCTTTCAGTTTCTTCTCATTCTTTTTATCCGGATCAGTTTTTACTTTTACCAGCTGCGATAGGTAAGCACAAAATTTTATCCTGTTGTTAGAAATTATTTCTTCCAAAGAATCGATGTTGTAAGAAATAAAATGTTTGAAACTGTCAAGATAAGAGAGCAAAACCAAATACTCTTTTTGCTCAAAATAAATCATGCTTTGCAAAGTACGCAACTCATATTTTATCATGATATTTTCAGTTTCAATTTTTACTAAATATTTATGGGCTGCTGCTATATCATTTTTATAAAAATGAATATAAGCAAGGCAAAGATCTGTAATGTTTTTCCTGATATTCGCAGCAACATATAGCGGATATTTTTCTACTACGTATTCTGCATATTGTATTTTGTTTAGTTGTAATGCAATAAAAACGATGTTGAATAAAGCGACATAACTCAGGTTTCCATTCAGGTTCCACAATTTGTTTTTCAACCTGAAATCATATACCTCAAGCATTTCATTATACCAGTACGAATCGCCACTTTCCACTTTTTCACTTAAGCAGGAAAGCATGGCAATAACAATATTTTCCAGGTCTTCACTTACTAAACCTGCTTCGTTCTTCATCAGGAGTTTTTTAAGCTCTGGATAACGACTGTCATCTTTTAAAAGACGGATTTTGGTTACCAGGTAATAATACTTTACAAACAAGTCGCCAGAGTGCAGACCGTTTTCATATATTGCCAGTATTTTCTCTGCTTCCCTGGTAATTGATTGGATACCTGAAGAGGAAGCGGCTTTTTGTTTATTTAAAAACTGGAGAAAACACTTAACAAGCATATAATCCATAATTTTTTTATAGCCGGTGTTTTCATACATGTATGTGGCTATCTCTTCTTGTTTGTTCCTTGACTTCCGAATTTTTAGTGTGGTTTCTTTATCGTTAAACCATATCCTGTTTTTTAGCCTATCAATATACCTTCCTGTTGTTTTTTCTGAGTTCTTTTGGGCAAGTTTTAATTGTTTGTCCGCCAACTCATACAACTCCTTTTCAATTAACATATCTACGCCGGTTTCTGAAACCAACTGATTGTTTTTTTCAAAACTTTTTATTGTTAAAAAGTGCAATACAGCAGAAAGCATATCAGAACAAATATTCCTGTAATATGCATCATTAAAGGTTTTGTGAAAGGCTGCCGTAAAAACCTGTTTTTTTTGTTTTTCATCAAATATAAAATCAGGGGCATATTTTTTTAAGGCATCCCAGAAATTGCACAAAACTTTTTTCTTATTGAAATATGGTGAAAGGAGGTAATCTGAAAAGCGGTTCAGATCTTCTTTCTGTAGTTTTTGTAACACCTGTTGCAATTGGGTATTTTGCATGCGACTAAGATACTACAGGAGCTACAATTTGAAAATTTTCTCTTTTCTGTTCAACGTTGCATGCTGTCTCTTTGTAAGAAATTCAAACCCAAAAATGATGAAAAAACTGTACTTGCTTCTTTTTATTCTGCAGGCAATGTTGCTGCTGATTTTTCATTTCCCTGCTATGGGCCAGTGGGCGAATGTGCCTGACTCTCCACTTTTACTTACAGATATAGCAGCAACACAAAACAAGCCTGTGCTTGTTAGTGACAACGACGGTGGATACTACGTTTTCTGGCTTGACAGCCGGGACGGCATAAAGGCTGTGTACGGCCAGCGCCTGGATGCGGACGGGAACAAATTGTGGGGCGCTGACGGAAAGCTGATTGCAGATAGAGACATTGCTATCTGGGAAGTGAGTGCAGTGCTGAATGATGAAGGTGATGTTTTCGTTTGCTGGACCGGCAGCCCCGATACTTTGTTTGCGCAAAAAATAAACAGCGATGGCGACTTACTCTGGGCTGATGCTGTAGGTGTAGCAGGATATGATGGCGGAAGTATTTGGGGAGCATATAAGTTGTTTGCTATGCTTGCTGAAGGCAGCGGCTTTTATGTAGCTTATGTGCTTACCGGTTATGGTTATGATGATATGTATATAAATAAAGTTACCGGCGAAGGAAACTTGCCCTGGGGATTCAACGGTTATTTAGCTTATGATGCAGGCGGTGGTAGTGCAGGAAACATAAAACTATTATCAGATGGAAGCGGAGGCGCATTTATTAGCTGGACAAATGGACATGGTTATTTAAACAGGTTTGATGCCGATGGTAATTTTTACTGGCCTGCTAAGCTTGATGTGAATGAATGCACTAATGGAACAGGTGGAACTTATGCGGCGCATCCTTACTTCTTATTGCAATCGAATAGCAGCGGGGGATTGATGGCCACATGGTCAAGTTATAGTGATGATATTTATGCATCTTCTATCTCTGAAGACGGTGAGTTTCTTTTTGACAGTACATGTGCCAGTATAGAAATAAATGAAGAAATACAGGAAGGCATAGCATTTTCAAAAAGTGATGATGCTTATTATGTAAGTTGGGTAAATAGCGATTATGTAACAACCACAATTCAAATGCAGAAATTTAATGAGGCTGGCGAAACACAATGGCCCGAGCCACTTTTTATTGAAAATGACGGATTGTATATTCCTGTAGTAAAATCAATATCTACAAGCGAAGGGGATATTGCTGTATTTTACCAAGGGAATAGTGAGTTTTTAGTGCAAAAAGTGCATGCGGATGGAACCTCTGAATGGCCCGAACCGATACCAATATTGAATAATCTTTATCAGCCTTTCTATTACGAATACCAGTTATTAGCAACGGATGACGGAAATGTGATAGGGGTTGCTGAAACAAGTACCCAAAGGATTGTAGCTTTTAACCTCAACTTCATTAGCGGCGATACGATAGAGGAAGACACAACGATTATTGAATCAATCTTTGATTTTGAAAATACCTTTAACATTTACCCCAACCCTGCTACTGATGTTATAAATATTGCAATATCAAACTCTAATTACACCTCAGTGAGTACTCAAGTTGAGCTCCTTTCAGCAGATGGTAGGAGAATAAGATCTTCAGCTTTAAAACAGGAAATTGATATAACGGACCTTGCACCAGGGATATACTTCATTAAGATTGGAACCGGAATGCGAATGTTTAGTAAAATGTAAGATGCTTTGGGGCAGCTTTGCACCGGGTTTGAAAAGCCTGCTTTCCGGAAATATCCGGTGGCAGGTTTTTATCAGCCTTTTTAGGGATGTTGTTTTTTGTTTTTAATTTTATTCCTTTCCCACCACATGGGCGACATATCATCCGGGTCAAGGTTATAGTTGACGGTAATTTCTTCGCCAGCTTCAATATCCCTGAGGGCTTGAAACTCAAGGATATTCAGATCAAAATCAGGGATATATTTCGCATTAGGTTTGTAAGAATGATTATACAAAGAACCATAGCCGAGTGCAACAGCGCCTTTTTTACCACTTTCACCCCATTCAAAATAATACTCGTATAAGAAAGTATCATTAATCTGTTCACGGTCTTTTTTGCTGAAAATGATCATGGGGCTTATCTCAATTGTTT
>JBJXHH010000231.1:0-19364 GCA_046160675.1 Chitinophagales bacterium | reverse complement strand
CTATTACTCTTCCGGCTTCTTGTTTCTTCAGCATTTCTTTGTTAGCAAACACAATGCTCATGTCTGGTTTTAGTTTTGTAAGCTCAAAAACTTCCAGTTCAGCTTTCAGTTCAGGATGAATTTTTATGAATTGAAGCAGTTGTTTTTCTTGCTCATCAGACAGATTACCCTCAATGTAATCTATCATCAATTCTTCATAATTATTTATGTTAATATTCATAAGTATCAAATTAAATGATGAATGCCTACTAAATATTCTTTCAGAGTTTGCCTTGCTCTAAAAATGTAAACTTTCACCTGGCTTGCGTTCAATTTTAAAATTTCTCCTATTTCTTCATAACTGTATCCTTCATAATCTCGCAACACAATGCAATTCTTCTGAATCTCAGGTAATCTTGTTAACGCTTTTTCAATTGTTTCTTTCACATCTACCTGCATTTCTGCTGTCGCCCCTTTTGCACTTTCATCTACCTCCTCAACATAACTCATCTTCTTGCCTCTTCTTATAAAATCGATCATATTATGATAGGCTGTCGTAAATAAATAACTCTTCGCTTTTTCAAACTGTACTTGCTCATGATTCCTCCATAAGATTTCAAAAGCATTCTGCACTACATCCCTTGCATCGTCCTCATTTGTGAGGTTTTTCCTGATGAACCTGAATACCCCGTCACTCCATTCGTCTACTATGGCGTTGTACTCCTTTGTTGTCATCCGGTTATGAGGCGGTTTAGTTGGTGAAAAAGTTACAGTTTATTTAAAGTTTTTCCCGGGAATGATAAATATCCTTGATTTTACTGCATTTTCTGATGTAAATTTACACACTCAAATGATGAAAAATGATCCTATTTCCTACTGACTTTAGTGTACAATCCTCAAAAACTTTCGGGTTTGCGCTGGCAATGGCAAAGAAACTTAACCAGCAAATCACCTTACTACATGTATATCATATTCCGGTTATGAATCCTGCAACTATTGAATTGGGTACCAATCTGATAAGTGATGAAATGATGCAGCTTACTGAAAATACTGCAGAGGATAGACTGAAACAATTTAAGGAGGAACTAAAGTCTACTTATTCTGACAGTAACGAAGAGTTCGTTCGGGTTCTGGGCATGGTAAGAATGGGGCTGGTTGCTGATGAAATTGTGAGGAGTGCCGAAGAAATACAGGCTGATTTTATTGTACTGGGGATTAAACATAGTAGTGGTTTGAGCAGGGCATTGTTTGGGAGTTCGGTTATGCAGGTGATAAAAAGAAGTAAAACCGGGGTAATTACTGTTCCTGAAAAATACAAACATGCAGATGTACATCATATTGCCTATGCAACTGACCTTACATTCAGCGACAATGAAATAATAAATCGTTTGCTGGCTCTGGCAAAAAACTTTTCAGCAACAGTAAAATGTTTTCATGTGCACGACAGCAAACTGGATACAGAGAACCTGATTATAAAAGAATTTATAGAGCAGTATAAAACAGAAGCAAACGCAGGGTTAATTTACTTTCAGTTAATTGATAACTTAAATGTGGTGGATGGGATCGATTATTTTGTAAAGGAACACAAAATTGACCTGCTATGTGTAATGAAACAAAAACACTACTGGATTGATATTTTTGATAAGCAGATTACAAAACATCTTGTTTTTCATGAAGATGTGCCAATGCTGATCTATCATGAATAGCGGTTATAGTTCCTGAAAAACAACCTCCCCGTTTATAACTGTCATCAAAACTTTTGTTTCCGGAATGCGCTCAGCTTTTATGTGCATAATGTCATCATCCAGGATAACAAAATCAGCAAATTTTCCTTTTTCTAAACTCCCTTTTTCATTTTCTTCAAACGCAGCAAACGCAGCCCAAATAGTCATTCCCCGCAGTGCTTCTTCTCTTGTTAAAGCATTTTCTTTCTGAAAACCCTCAGGCGGAAATCCCTGCAGGTCCTTTCTTGCTACTGATGCATAAAAACCATAAAGCGGGTTTACACTTTCAACGGGGAAATCGCTGCCAATTGCCAAAAAATTATTGCGTCTCAATAAATCTTTATATGCGTAAGCTGTTTTAACCCTCGTCCCCCCAAGCCTTTCATCAGCCCAATACATATCGCTTGTTGCATGGGTTGGCTGCACAGAAGCAATAACTGAATACTTCCAGAATTTTACAAAATCATTCGGGTTTACTACCTGGCAATGTTCTATTCGCCATCGGTAATCATTTTGTTTAAATAATATTCCGCCATAAATATCCAGCGCTTGCCGGTTAGCTGCATCGCCGATAGCATGGGTACACATCTGAAATCCGAGCCCATAAATTCTTCTTGCAATGCCTTGTAGGGAATCAAATGTTGAAAAGAGCAAGCCTTTGTTTCCGGGTTCATCAGAATAGTCCTCCAACAATGCAGCACCCCTTGAACCTAGTGCCCCATCTGCATAACATTTAAAAGACCTAACATTTAACCTCTCGGTTTTTATTTTTCCTTTATCAAAAAAATACTGGTAGTTACTATCACTCCAACTTACCATGGCATAAATACGCATTTTTAATTTTTCCTTTTTTTGCATTTCATCAATCAACTCAATTTGCCAGGGTTCAACCCCCGCATCATGCACACCTGTAAGGCCGACTTTTACTGCATCTTTTTGAGCAAGCAACAGCGCATTTTTTTGAAACTCCTTTTCTTTTATAGGAAGAATGTCCTGTACAGGTGTCATGGCATTATCTATCAATAGCCCTGTACATTTTTCTCCTGAAACAGTGATTACGCCACCATCAATTTTTGTTGCTGCATTGATACCTGCAAGTTCTAACGCCTTTGAGTTTGCGAGGCCGGCATGCCCGTCAATGCGGGTAAGAAAAACCGGAGTCTCGGGGAACAGTTCATCCAGAATCCTACAATCCGGAAACTCTTTTACCCCCCAATCATTCTGATCCCATCCCCTACCGATGATCCACCCGCCAGTTTTTGCAGGATCATGTTTTTTCACCAGATCAATCACTTCCTCAAAGGATTTTGTACCGTCAAGCATTGCAAAACTTTTTTCAACTCCATAATAAAGGAAATGACAATGCGCATCTATAAACCCCGGATAAACAGCTTTCCCTTCAAGATCAGTTACCTTTTCTGAAGTATATCTTTCAAGAATACTTTCACTATTCCCTGTTGCAAGTATTTTCCCGTCATTAATGGCCATTGCCTGCACAGAAGAAAAAGATGCGTCAACTGTATAGATAGTGCCGTTGTACAATACCCAATCAACTTCTATTTTCGGGGTTGACGATAAAATTGTGAGGGTTATTAAAAAATGAATCATAGTTGTATTCTTTGAATGGTTTCGGCCTGTTCCTTTGATTGCAGTATGATTTCAATAATTTTTTTTGCAACCAGACCAGGATCGAACAACTGTTGTTTTTCTTTTAGGTCAACAAATTTATTTTTTCTAGAAAAATTATTTTCTTCAGAATTTCTGATTTCAACTTGCATGTCAGTATCCATCACTCCGGGAGCTATGGAAAATATTTTGAAGTTTGTTTTTGATAGCTCAATTTCTTTCGCAACACACAACGTCATTCTATCCATTGCAGCTTTGGTTGCAGCATAAACACTCCAGCCGTCATAAACTGACGATGCTGCTCCTGAACTCACATTTACAATTACTTTTTCAGCAGGATGATGTTTGTATGTCTTGATAAAATTATTGATGAGAATATGCGGGGTAACAATGTTAAGCAGGTAGGTTTTTCTTATGTTTTCTGCCTCTAATTCCCCTGTATACTTTACATTGCCCAAGCTGCCGGCATTATTTATCAAAATAATTTTTGATGCGTTATCATGTGGCGCAAAATGAAATGCCTCTGCATGTGTTGCATCGGAAAGATCAAAAGAAAAATGAATGTAGTTATTGTGTTGAATGGTTTGTCGCCTCGAAACACCAACCACCACTACATCAACAGCCATCAGTATATTTTCAGCAATAGCCTTCCCCAAGCCTGATGATGTTCCTGTTATATACCAGTATTGCATACAGTGAGGAAAGTTTTATAAAATTGTTTTTTGCAGCAACAAATGATCAACGATAACCAGCGCAGCCATTGCTTCTACAATGGGCACCGCTCGGGGCAACACACAGGGGTCATGCCTGCCTTTGCCTTCCACCATTATCTTTTCGCCTGCCTTGTTTACACTTTCCTGTAATTTTAAAATAGTTGCAACGGGCTTAAATGCAACTTTGAAATAAATATCCATCCCGTTGGAAATACCTCCTTGAATGCCGCCTGAGTGATTTGTTTCTGTAATAATTTTTTGTTTTTGTTTATCAAAATCAAAAAGATCATTGTGTTCAGAGCCCCGCATTTTTGTACCTTCAAAACCACTGCCGTACTCAAACCCTTTCACAGCATTTATGCTTAACATAGCCTTGCCAAGATCCGCATGTAGTTTATCAAAAACAGGATCGCCGAGCCCTTCAGGAACATTTTGAATCACACACTGAATCGTTCCCCCAATAGTATCTCCCTGTTTTTTTACGTTAGAAATTAATTCGATCATTTTATTCGCAATCTCTTCATCCGGACATCGAACAATATTATTTTCAATTTTTGTTAAGTCGAGTTCTGAATAGTGTTTGTTCAGGGAAATTTCACCTACTGAATTTACATAAGCTGTTATTGAAATCTTTTCCCCCCTCAAAAGTTGTTTGGCTATGCTCCCTGCAACAACTCTTGCGGCAGTTTCTCTAGCGCTGCTTCTTCCTCCTCCCCTGTGATCTCTAAGACCGTACTTTGCATCATATGTAAAATCAGCATGGCTGGGGCGATAATTTTCTACAAGATGTGAGTAATCTTTTGACTTTTGATCTTCATTTCGAATGATGATACCAATTGGTGTTCCTGTAGTTTTGCCTTCATAGACTCCGCTTAATATCTCAAACTCATCTTCTTCCTTACGTTGTGTTACAATCTTTGATTGCCCCGGTTTACGACGTTGCATTTCATTGCGCATAAAATCTATATCAAGTGCTACTCCTGGTGGGCATCCGTCAATCACAACTCCCAGGGCAATTCCGTGCGATTCGCCAAAAGTTGTGATGCGAAAAATTTTTCCGAAAGTATTGCCGGGCATGGTTGCGAAAATAAGCAGAAAGCTTGATTTTTCATGCTTCATACTATTTCAGATATTTGCAGGCAATGCCTGCCACCCTGATTCAGAATATAAAAACCCTGTATCAAACTACTCATAAAAAACTTGTGAGAGGGAAAGAAATGTCAAATCTTCCTCACATCAGTAATGCTTTTCTGTTAATAGAAAACAAAAAAATAAAATCTTACGGAACGATGGAAACATGCCCTGAAGGTGCAGATGAAATAATTGACGCAACCGGTAAGTTTGTTTTACCAGCTTTTTGCGACAGTCATACTCACCTAGTTTTTGCTGCCTCACGGGCGGAAGAATTTGTTATGCGCATACAGGGAAAAACTTATGAAGAGATAGCTGCTGCTGGTGGAGGAATTTTAAATTCTGCAAAAAAGCTTCAAGCCATGAGTGAAGAAGAGTTATTTGACAAGGCTGAAGAAAGGATTGAAACAATAAAAAAAACCGGAACAGGCGCTGTTGAAATTAAAAGCGGCTATGGGCTTTCTGTTGATGCAGAACTGAAAATGTTGCGGGTGATAAGTAAACTCAAAGAAACTTCTGGCTTAAAAATAAAAGCAACGTTTCTCGGGGCACATACAATTCCTGTTGAGTATAAAACTAACCGGCAGGCATACATAGCCCTTATTATAAATGAAATGTTACCAAAAATTTATGCCGAAGGTTTAGCCGATTACTGCGATGTGTTTTGTGAGAAGAATTATTTTACAAATGATGAAACAGATCAGATCTTGCAGGCCGCAGCAAAATATAATTTAAGACCAAAAATTCATGTGAACCAGTTCACAAACAGTGGAGGTGTTCAAACCGGAGTTAGAAACCATGCGCTGACAGTTGATCATCTGGAACATTTTGATGATGCTGAAATTGAATGCCTGCTTAACAGCAAGACACTTCCAGTTGCGCTTCCCTCCTGTTCATTCTTTATTAACATCCCTTATGCCCCGGGAAGAAAAATGATAGATGCCGGCTTACCCCTTGTGCTTGCAAGTGATTACAATCCGGGCTCATCACCTTCCGGTAATATTCCTTTTGTGCTATCTCTTGCCTGCATAAAAATGCGCCTCACTCCTGAAGAAGCCATCAATGCAGTAACTATTAACGGCGCCGCTGCCATGGAAATGGAAGATGAAGTTGGTTCTATAGCTGTGGGAAAATCAGCAAATATTATCCTTACAAAAAAAATGAATACTCTTGCAGAGATTCCTTATTCTTTCGGGCAGAATTTATTTGAAAGAGTTTTCATTTAAATACACATGCCCTGAGATAACTCCGGGCATGTGTATTCATTTTTTTAATTATGATTCTTTTCTTATCACCCCGGCAACTGTTTCATTTTTTACAGGAGGCAAAGTTTTTAGATATGCATAAATCGCCTTCAGGTCAGAATCAGTAAAACTCAGATAAGGCCCCCAGGGCATGGCTGATTCATTGTATAATTTTCCCTCCCTGAAACGTTTCACAAAAGTTTCTTCACTCCAATCTGTTATCCTGCCGGTTTCCGGGTCAGGGGTAAGATTTGGAGACATCATAAAAACACCTGGCTCGAGGGTTGCACTCTCAAACTCATTTCCCCCTGAAAAAACAGGGCCGATCGGCTTCCCTGTTTTCATACTAAAAGGTGTATGACAACCGTTACAATTTGAAATTGCAGTTGCAAGATATTCTCCGTAAGCGGCTGATTCACTGGGCTGAACGGCTTTGGGCGGAGTAGCTTTAGGACCCACAGGTTTAATAAAGAAGGTGAGTACAGCCTTCCCTGCAAAATTCCAGGTATTTTCAGGAATCTCTTTTTTAACTGGTTCAGTTGTGCGCAAATAGGAAATAATGGCTATTAGGTCATCTTCACTCATGTTTTGAAAACTCATAAATGGGATCATTGTATGCCCATCAGGTTTAATTAATTCCCTGATAGTTCTTGCTATCTCCCCATCAGTGTATCTTCCAATACCTGTCTCTTTGTCATTTGTTATGTTTTTGGAAGTAACTGTACCGAACGGCAATTTAAATTCATAACCTCCGCTTAAAGGCACTTTAACACCTTTAACCGCTTGCAAATATCCCTCTTTATCTGTGTGACATTCAGCACAATGCATGGGGCCGTAAACAAGATATTCGCCCCGGGCAATTACTGCACTGTCTGTTGATGCTTTTATATCTGGTATAGGTCCGTCAAAGGTTTTGTCCCAGCTTGTTAGAATGTAGGTTACGAGTCCAAGAATGAGAACAAGCAAAATGATACCTGTCCATTTCAGGATTTTTTTAAGTTGTTTCATAATGAGTAGTTTAGGTTATTGATATGCCAAATTACAAATTTTTTTAAAAAAAAAGCTTTTTCAAAAAATTTACAATCAACACATTTCTAGGATGTTATATGTTCAATACCATAAACTAAAACATAGTTTTGCATGAGAAGGTAGGACATATTATAATGAAAGACCTGGTCGTTTTTGGTCAGTATTCCAAATAGATACCCTTTTTGCTTAAGCTCAAAAGGTTTCACCAACATATCATATTTAAACTCAAGCTTCTTCTTTGCATACATCTTATACATCACTTCTTTTGCAGCCCAGTATAAAAGCAACTGCTCTTTTTGGGTTTCAGGTTGCAAGGTCTGGAGCTCGGTCACTGAAAGAAATTTATGCTTGAGAGGCTCGATATTTCTTCCAACTTCTTCCACATCAATTCCTACGTTATGTGTTTTTGAGAGAATTACTGCAGCATATTTATTACTGTGGGAAATACTTATTTGCAAAGGGAAATTACTAATGTAGGGTTTTCCATGAGCATCCGCCAGAAGTTCAACAAATTCATCTGTCTTCATGAGATCTTTCAACAGATACCTGCTAGCTAACCACCGGGTTCTTTGCGCCGGGTGTTTGATGGACAGTATATAAGCTGTTTCTTCCTTGCTCAATACTAGTTTCTGGTTGTAGAATCCATCCTCCTCCTCTATTTTCCACAGAGCAAACTCCGCCTTTCCATGCAATTTTTCCTTTAAAACCAGTGCCATAACTAATTTAATCTATGCAAGTTTAGATGGGCACAGGCACTTTGCCAAAAATTTTAATTTTGGATATTCAAACATACTTACTAAATTCACACAAGAAACCTTCTAAAAACCTAAGTTTATGATCCAAGTTTCAAGATTTATCAAGCCCGAGGAAGAACACATTCTTGTGCAGGTTCCTAAAGAACTGCGAGGTAAATTTGTAGAAATTGTATTTCAGGAAAAAGTTACAGGACATTCCGCAGCTGATAGGGAAAAACTGGCGCTGAATGAAATTGAATTACAGATGATGGATAAGGTTCGAAATCAACTCAATGTGTGGGATATATAATTCACACAACTCTTATCTGGAAGTGTTATAAACAATCATCATTTTTTTAGACCGGGCCTGAAAGTAATTATTCCATTCCGTTAATCCCCAACCTTCATTTCTATTGTCATAACTCAAAAGAATAGTTACTGTTTTCGCTTCAAAATTCACTTTATAATTGACAACAATTTCATGCATTTTATGGAAAAAATCAGCGCAATCCTGCTCATCTTTGAAAGAAAGGGCTGAAATATCAAGCTGATAAACAGAAGATAATGGCTGATCTGTGGGTAAAGTGATTAAAAAGTTCTTATCTATAGTAGCTGAAAGAGCTGTTTGGGAAAAAGCAATATGTGTTGCTGAAAGAATGAATACAAGAAATAGTATTTTTTTCATTGAACTATATTTACAACCGCTAAGATAAGTATTCAAGTGAAAAGTTGCCACTTTATTTTTTTAACATGTCAAAAATATGACTAACTTTTTGTCCTGAAACTGTATCTATGAAACATTTTACACTTTCGTTGCTTATTATTTCCGGTTTGTTTTATCAATGCAAAAACAATGGTTCGGCTGAAAACAAAGAGGGAAGTGCAGAAACACAAACTACCTCTGAGCTAGGCATTCACGGGTTTTGGGTAGGAAATCATCCAACTAACAATGGAGAACTCATTGGACTTGAATGTTTAGCCTCTACAAAGAACGCCATTTTTTATAACTATTTTACTCAAGGGAAGGTATGCCGATGGGCTTTAAATAATAACTCTAGTATTGAAATTCTGAGTGAAGAAAATAATCTTCTTATGTCCGCTACAAACCTGTTAGGTGATTCAATAATGCAAATGAACACCTTACAAAACATGATGGTTGGTTTTAAGAAAACATTAATTGCAAAAAAAGAGTCTTTTGAATTTTCAGGCATTCTGAACGGCCTGGATTATGAGGACCAGCACATTGTTTTGGAAAATCCCGCATACTTGTTTGTTCATTCTGGTATAAATGATTCCATTATCCAGTTTAACGTTTTCAGCCAGGGTGGAAAAAAACTGACATCAACAGGCGCCGCTAACTTCGGTGCAAAACTTCAGAAAGGTGATTACTTTATCAGGGCGTTTCAGCGGAGAGATTTGAAAGAGGCGAGAGATAAAGCTGCCTTCCGAATAGAATTTGTTTTACTCCATACTACCAAGTAATGACAAATTATTGTTTGATGAATTTTTGACTTTCCCATTTCTTGTCACCTGTTTGTACAGTGAGAAAATACAAACCTGGACTAAGTGAACTGATAACAACCTGATTTTGAGTTAAGGCAAATTTTCCTGAAAGCGTCTCTTCACCAAAAACATTATAAATTTTATACTTTGCGGGCAAATCATAAAAATTCAAAGAGACTGTAAATTGACGGTTTGCAGGGTTCGGATAAACCCGAAATTCCGCTGGTGATTGATTTTGTACTGAAACACTTTCATCAATCCCAAAAAAGGTAACACCCCCTCTATTGTTGCCAGTTACGAATTCAAATTTGTTATCATTGTTTATATCAAATGCTGAAATAGTTGTATACCTACCCGGAACATATCCCGGAAACAAACTGTCTCGTTCATGAAACTCCCCAAACAAGCTTTCTTCTATCTCATCAAACTTATGAATCTTCCCCGATTCTGATCCGACCAATAGAAACAAAGAATCTTCTTCATCCCTATAAAAAAACGGGGTTGAGTACCCGTACAGTGAGCCAATCTCTCTTACATCTACCCCACCAAAATTCTCATTCTGCAAAACAAATTCTGCAGATGTAACTGAACCCGTATTCTCATAAAAATTGAGGTTTCCGTTTTGTTCACCCACAATTAGGTCAATTAAACCGTCTGTATTTACGTCAAAAAAAACTGGTGCAGCGTTTATCCCTGCATCAATACCTTGGTAGTTAAACTCTGGTGCAGCATAATCCGCCGGAAGCCCCGACCCGGCTATGTTCTCAAGAAATGCCAAGGTTCCGTCGTTTAAGCCTACAAACATATCTTCATCTCCATCAGCATCAATATCAATAAAAGACGGATGTAATTCTGGTATGTTATAAACCGCAAGTTCCGCATAATCATTTGTAATAAAAGTAAACACCGGTTCAGCAACTGTTCCGGTATTTTCAAATAAAAAAACTCCATACTTTCTTGCTTCAGTTTCATCGTAAGTATTGCCCACCCCAGCTATTATATCTATCAATCCATCTGCATTATAATCAGTGAAAACAGGTTTTGAATTTTGCCCAAGATCAATAGTTTCATCCAATAGAAAATCATTTTTTATAAACTCAAAATCGAAAGTATCGGTGCCTGTGTTTTCATACAACCATGTATGATCTGTGTTCAATCCCAGGTTATTATCATTCGTTGAAACTATAAGGTCCTTTTTTCCGTCAGCATTTACGTCAGCCAAGAAAGAAGATAAATATTCATGAAACTTGGCTCCCACGGTTCCTGTCGGGAACAAAGTATCTTTTGAAGTAAAAGTAGCATACTCAACATCTCCTCCGTTTTTATAGTACACCAGGTTACTGCAAGAAACATCTCCGAGTACAAGATCTTCATCACTGTCACCATCCTTATCAAATAACAAAACTGTTGAACCTACATGCAATTCTTTACTTTCTTCAGTAACTGTGTTATCTGCATTTCCTTTGCATACTATACCGAGGTCTGCGCCACTACATGATGCTCCTTCATTTATGTCGCCCCAGCAATATTCAATCAACTCAAACTGCAAACTATCGCATCCCCAAAAATTTTCCTGTGAAGTATTTTCAAAATAACGCAATGTTGTGCCACTCACTCCGAAAGCGACAACGTCTATATCTCCATCATTGTTCACATCCGCAAAATCGGGGATGTCGCTGCGGCTTGTATATATGGAAATGGGAAATGCATCTATGTACACAATTTTTTCAACTGCAAGTTCAAATGATAAAACACCTCCTGTATTCACCGCTTTATACACAGCGGTGGAACCGCTGTAATATGTAAAAATATCTTTAAGCCCATCGCAGTTATAATCCTTCAACAATGCCCAATCTGTGAGAAATGGAAATTGAGATTCATATTCTTGGGCATAGCGAAATTTTCTTTCACCATCAATCAAAATATTTTCAAATACCATTACTTTAAAACAACTCCTGTCAAAAACAAATACATCTTCATCACCGTCAAAATCAACATCTAAATTTGAAAATTGCGGAGTGTGTAGCCCGCCCATTGATGGGTTTAAGAGTGTATCCCCATCTATCACAACAATGATATCTTCTATAATCGCATACTGCGCCTTCGTTTGCAAGCCAATAATACAACAAGCCGCAAGGAAAAACCATCTCACAATTTTATGATTTTATGCGTTACTGAATGTGTTTGCTGATTTCTGAAATTGAAAAAATACACACCCGGCGAAAGAAAGGAAATGTCAAGATTGTTACCCATGATTTCCAGTGAAGACATTCTCTTTCCTGTAACATCAAATATTGAGATTTCTGAAACCGCATCAACAGGAAAAAATGAAAAATGCAAAATATCTGAGGCCGGATTCGGGAAAACATGAATTGATATGTCCTCTTCATTTTCCAAAACAGCATCAAATGTTCCCTCTTCCCTGTAGAGAGTTATGCCTCCTCTATAATTACCTGTAAGCAGCTCAGGGCTACCGTCGTTTGTGATGTCCGCAAATTGCCCTGAAGTGAATACACCCTCATCAATATTTGAAAAAGCGGAAGTAAGTTTTGTAAATATGCCGGTGAAATCAGTTGTAACTTCGTATTGGAAAATTGATCCGCTTTCTGAACCAACAAATAAATCCCAGTTGCCGTCAATTACCTTAGTAAGAAAAGGAACACTGTTACCAGTTGTGCTTGGAGGCACCCTCACATCCACTCCGCCCCAAAGGTCCGAAACCAGCGAAAAAGCAGGAACAGCTAAAGTTCCTGTGTTTTCATAATAATTCAGATTGCCATTTTCCTCGCCAATAATTAAATCGGGCAAACCATCGTCATTTACATCCACTATTTGTGGTGCAGATTTTTTACCTACATCAATGCCAAGGTAGTTTGCTACTAAAATTGAAAAGTTTGCTGGGTCTCCAGCAGCAGATGTGTTTTTGAAAAGTTGTATAAATCCGTTGCTTTCACCAAAGAGCAAATCCTGGTCGCCATCTCCATCCATGTCTCCAAAAGTCGGGGCAATGTTGTTAAATCCATAAACAGAAATACCTGCAAGGTCCCGGGTGATAAGCTGATATGATGGCTCTAAAAGAGTCCCTATATTTTCATAAAGTGCAAGGGAAGTAGTGAATTCCGCATTATTATAATACCCATTATTTCCAATCACAATATCGAGTAGCCCATCGTTATTATAATCAAAAAGAGCAGGTCTTGCCCCTTCGCCAACATCTACCATTTCACTTACAAAGAATGAGTCTGTCTGAAAATCGAAAATATAGGTTTCGTCAGATGAAATATTTTTATAAAACCAGACATTCTTAAAATTTTCACTACTGTTCTCTTTGTTCGGTGAAACGATCATATCTTTCTTCTCATCATTATCAATATCTATTAAAAAGGGGGCAGGGAAAATATCTACATCATATGAAAAATCATAAGCGGGAAAAACTGTATCCTGCGCTATAACATGTGCAAAGGTTTTATCGCCCCCATTGACCAGCCTGTTCAAATTATTGAAAGCAAGATCACCAAGAACTACATCAATGTCTTCATCAGCATCTTCATCAAAACACAAAAATGTAGAGCCTGCATGTACGCCATCCGTAGTTTTTGAAGTTACGCCCTTGCAGGCATAATCCAACTCTACAGCTTTTACTAACCCCGATTCATAAAATGAACCCCAACAACCATCAACATGGTTCAACTTCAGGGTATCGCAATCAAGACCTTCCTCAACCTGCATATTTTCAAAATAATCTACCACACCTCCGGAAGGATTAAAAGTGAGAACATCAAGGTCGCCATCAAAATTTACATCTGCAAAACCGGGTATATCAATTATCCCAACGTTGAGATCAAATGTAAATCCGGCCTCATGATATTTTACTTTCTCATAAACAAGCTCATAGTGTAGTCCACCGTCCATGTTAGCTTTATAGAGATAAACGTTGAATTCATTTGCAGTAAATATATCTTCCATTCCATCACAATTATAATCCACTAAAACACACCAGTACTTCATTGGAGGAAATAATTGCTGGAAGTAAGGACGGTAGGTATAGTCTGATACATCCGGAGTTCCCTGATTCTGAAATGTGAGAATTTTGCCCCCATTTCGGTCGAAGATAACTAGGTCTTTTATGCCGTCTGCCGTAAAATCTGTTGCATGAAACTGCGGATTGTTCACTCCACCTGTAAAAGGAAACAATGCCTGAGCCGCATTATTTTTTAAAGTGGTAATGGGGTCATGTAAATAAGTTTGCGAAAAAACAACACTAGAAAACAAACAAAATGTCAATAAAATAAATCCACGAAACGTTCTTATCATACTTCTAAAATTCAACTTAAAGTTACTTCAAGAGTAACGAACAATGTAACCCTACAGTATAAGTTTTACAATTGGCTGAGAAATGTTAGAATGGGTAGGCAAAAGCTAAACTCCACACAACCTTTTTCTCCGGCGGCACCAAACCGTTATCTATAATTTGCTGGATACGCTCCTGCCCGTTTTTACTATCCAATGCCGGGTCTTTTAGTGGGTAAGCAGCATCAAGCCTTACAATTACATACTCAAAATCCAATCGTAAGCCGGCACCCGGACCTATAGCCAATTCATTATAAAAATCAGAAAACTCAAAATTTGAAAATGGCCTTGCAGGGTCGGGTTTTAACGTCCAGATATTTCCTATATCACAAAACAATGCTCCTTCAAAAATACTGAAGAGATCAAACCTGTACTCCGCATTTAGTCCCAGTTTAATATCCCCGTTTTGATCGCCGGGTATTACTTCCACAATGCTGTCTTCATAATTTTCATAGAATGGAAAATACCCCCCCGGTCCAAGTTTACGAATAGGGAAAGCACGAATATCATTTGCTCCGCCTGCATAAAATTGTTTTACATAAGGATTCACTTCACTGTTCCAGTAAGGGACGGAAATGCTTGCAAGAAATCTGAATGCAAGATTATTTGAGTTGTTAATTTCAAAGTAGTCTCTTACATCAAAATCAATTCTTGTAAAATTTGAATAGGGTAAATTGCCGATGGTGCGGGTAATGGTATCCTCTTTAGAAAATTCCCCCCAATGCGAAAGTGCATGATATATCATGCCTGCTACTTCAAGCGATCCTTTAAAATAAAAATCATTTCGCTTGTCCTGACGAAGCTGACTATTATAAATAAAAGATACGCCCGGAGCAAAAATCAACTGTTCCTGAAAACTTTGCAGTAGTAAAAGGTTATCTTGCAATATCTCATTAAATGTAGTTGTGGTATCAAGAATACTAACAATATTTATGTTTACCGGTGCGATAGCCCATTGCTTGCTTTTCGTGTTTTCCAGCCACTGCCAGTTGTACAAAAAGTTTGTGTTGAACAATTCATAAAAATCAAGCCGGTTACTGTAACTGCCTTTTACTGAAATGATGGTTTTCGGGAAACTTTTTTTAGACGCTTTGTTCGGGATGGGCCAAAACCTGCGGGGTAGAATAAGATCAAGGGAAGTGGAAAACTCCGAAGTATTAATAAAAACAGCGCCCCCTGTAACCTGGCTTTCAATCCCACCATAAATATTAAGCCGTAGCTGATCAAGCCTACGCAACAGGTTTTTTTGAATAAAAGTCAAGTTAAGAGAAGTACCCAGGAGTTTGTCAGTAGTAATATCTGTATTAAACTCATAACTAAATGTCTTACCGGGAAGGGGTTCCAGCTTAATGATGACATCCATGTAGCGGAAATAATTACCGGTATCTGCCACATTGATATTGTATGAAACATATTTAAAAATCCCGAGGTTAGAAAATGATGCAATCGTCTGCCTGAAATCTTCAATATCATAATATCGCAATTGAACCTTATATGCACCATCATCATAAATAGTGCTTGAATCATTTATAAAAATGTTATCAGCAAGTGATTTTGGTTTGTACCTGATATTTGATCCGATGATATAATAGTCACTTTTCCCATCATTGTACCTGAGAGTATCAGTAGGTAGTCCGCTATTCAGGTCCAGCTTGGCATTCGGGTAAACAAATACTCTATTTATCCTGTATCGCCTGTGGATGCTGTCTTTTAAGGGTTTTGCTATTTTCACAAAAATATCCAGAGAATCAATGCCGGATGCGGTGTCTGCTTCAAAATATACATAGTCTTTCTCAAAACCATAATATCCGTAGGTCAGTAAAAAATTTGCGATGCGGGTTCTTTCATTTTTAATGTAATCAACATCAAAGGGGTTTCCGGGTTGCAGATAGCTTGTATCCGGAATCAGGTTTATAATACGCTTCATTTCAGGATCCTCAATCTCATAAGTAATTGTCCGCATCCTGTACAATGTATTCAGGTTTACTTCATATTCCACTGTTGCCCTCCTGGTTCTTTCATGGCTTACATAATCAATTTCGAAACCCACCTCCGGCGTAAAGTAACCCCTGTTATACAAGTAATTTTGCATACGCACTTTCGTATCTATTACCAGCGCCGAATCCATGAGGCCGGGTGCTTCACCTGCTTTATTTGTGAGCCAGTTTCTGAATTTACTTTTGGGTTCAAGAATATTCAAATTGTTTACGAGCTTTTCAAAATCAAAAAACAAAAACCTTTTTTCAAGCTCTGCCCTGTTTCGTATATACATATCTATTCCCGTGTCACCTACATTGTAAAACCATAATTTTAGCGGATAAACACCAAGAAGTTTTTTATTGGGTTCCATCTTACTCAGGTCTGCAAGGTCATCTTGCAACCCCTCGAGTGAAGCCGGGAGATTAGCAGAATCTGTAATGTTTACTTCCGTGCCTTTGTAATAATATTGCCCTTCTGTTAAATATCTTGCATTGGAGCAGGATGCAAACAAAAAGACACAAATACAAATTATGCTGGCGCAGATATACTTTTGTACGCTATGTTGAGTAAAGCTCAAATCAAATTCATTCAAAGCCTGAGGCAAAAAAAATACAGGCAAAAATATGCCCAATTTATGATTGAAGGCGATAAGATCGTAAAAGAAGCTATCGCCACGGAATATCCGTTAAAGTTAATTGCGGCTACGCAGAGTTGGTTAGCGCATAACGCAGCAGTAATCCCCAAGCAGGTGGAAGTTGTAGAAACTACTGAACAGGAGATAGCGAAAGCATCAAATCTGCAAACCCCTCAGCCGGTTATTGCCATTGCATCACAGCGGGAAACAAACCGGGTGGTGCGAAATGAATTAAGCTGGGAAATAGCTTTAGATAACATCAACGATCCGGGGAATTTCGGAACCATAATCCGCAGCGCTGATTGGTTTGGTGTAAAAAACGTTTTTTGTTCTCATGATTGTGTAGATGTGTTTAACCCGAAAGTGATACAGGCAAGTATGGGTTCCGTATTCAGGGTAGAAGTTGCCTATGTTGATCTGAAAAATTTTCTTTCGTCTGCTTCCCAAAAAAAATACGCTGCAACACTAAATGGAACTTCCCTATACGAACTCAAAAAAATTGAGCCCGGTATTTTACTTGTGGGAAATGAAAGCCATGGCATAAACGAGGAATTAGGGAAATTCTGTGAGGAGAAAATAACGATTCCGAAAACTGGTGGCGCCGAATCTTTAAATGCTGCCGTGGCCTGTTCCATAATCCTATCTCATGTTGTGAGAAGTTGAAAAAAAATCAGAGAGAGTACTTTCAAATAATTTCTCTTATTTACAATTTACTTTGTAATCATTCATCTTTCTTAATGTACATGTTCGGGTCTTCCCCTTCGTATTTCGGTTTAAAGATGGGAGCAGTTTCCATTTCAAGATCAAAAACCTCCCGCTGGAGTTTCCACATACCTTCTTCAAATCTAAAACCCTGGTATGTTCCGTCAGGGATATAAGTTGAGTAAATACCTTCACTCAGCGGGTTTTCCGGGCGCAAGTAATCAAATACTATCATCTCCAGCTCTTCATCAAAATTAAAAGTTGGATTTGCGTCCTCTTTGTATTCAAGTATCACCCTTGTACGCAGTTCTTTATCATCAATATTGAAAACAGGCTTGCCAAACCAGGGTTTTCCAAAACTATCAAACCAAAGAACATCCACTACTTTTTTGTTGCTGAATGCATCATTTGCATCCCAACCGAACAATAAATAATAGTCATCTTTTGTTTTTTTTGATTTCCATTCCACAACATTATAATAAATACAACCCCACCAGTTGTTATTATCCAGTACCGTGTCTTCTATATTTGGGATGAATAAACTCATATCAATTAAAGGGAAGAGTTGTAATTCTTTGCTGTTCATTTGAATGGCGCCGTAATATCTGCGGCTCTGGTCTTTCATTGTCATTTGCCAGGTAAAGATCCTGAATGCATCATCAGCAGGTTTTATAACTTGAATTGTTTGCAACGAATCGAAAGGATATTTAAAAGAGTTTTCAATTTTCAATGCTTTTACTAAAGTGGGGATGATCTTGCCAATGGCAGCTTCCCTTTGTTGCCAGTCTTCATTTTCTACGATCGTTTTTCCCAGCCAGCGGATAGTGTCTTCATAACTTTTCAGCTTGCGCAAGTCAACAGTGTCAATTTTATTGATTTGAGCAAATGATAAACCACCGTAGGCGAGCAGGAACAAGAAAAGTATAGACTTCTTCATAAAACCGGTTAAAGTTCTGACCTATAATGAAAATGATGCCGGGTTTATTGTGTTGACAACATGAATGAGTATAAAAAACCTGAAAAAAAGTTTTACCCTTAAGCCATGATCTTTGGAATTACAACCTCTCTATTACGATAGCGCTTGCGCCTCCACCCCCATTACAAATGCCGGCACAACCGTACTTTTTATTGTTGTTTTGTAAAGCACTAAGTAGGGTGATAGTAATCCTTGCACCCGAACTTCCAATAGGGTGGCCGATAGCTACAGCACCGCCATAGATATTCGTTTTATCATGGCTGATGCCCAGGTCTTTCATATTTGCCAGTGCTACAACGCTGAAAGCTTCATTGATCTCAAAGTAATCAATGTCAGAAATTTTAAGGCCTGCTTTTTCAATTGCTTTGGGCATTGCTTTAGCGGGCGTAGTTGTAAACCATTCAGGTGCCTGCTGTGCATCTGCAAAGGCAAGGATTTTTGCCAATGGTTTCAGGCCCAGTTCTTCGCATTTTTCTTTGCTCATCAGCACAACGGCTGATGCGCCATCATTGATACCGCTTGCATTTGCCGCTGTAATGGTTCCTGTTTTTTCAAATGCGGGTGGAAGTGTGGGCACTTTATCATACTTCACTTTTGTATAGTCTTCATCTTCGCTTACCACTACCGGGTCACCCTTTTTTTGTGGGATTGTGATGGGAACAACTTCATTCTTAAATGCACCTGTTTTCCATGCTTCGGCTGCCCGTTTATAACTTTCAATGGCATAATTGTCCTGGTCTTCACGGCTTAAGTTGTATTCTCTTGCACAAGTTTCTCCGCAACTGCCCATGTGTTTGTTGCCGTAAGGATCCCACAAACCGTCTTTTATTACTCCGTCAATCACCTCTTTATTTCCCATTTTAGCTCCCCATCTTTCGTTCGGGAGGTAGTAAGGAGCATTGCTCATACTTTCCATTCCACCGGCAACAACTATGTCATTTGTACCGAGCATAATGCTCTGAGCACCAATCATTATAGCCTTCATACCTGAAGCGCAAACTTTATTGATGGTAGTGCTGGGTGTATTATCAGGAATACC
>JBJXHH010000230.1:0-53571 GCA_046160675.1 Chitinophagales bacterium | reverse complement strand
GAAAATATTCAAAGAAAAATAATGGCTGAAGATGTAAGTGCAGTTGTTCCAGTGAATATGATACAAGGCGGCTTAAACCTGATACAGAGACAAGAAAGTACCAGGATTGATGATACAGAAATAATACATACAGAAGAGGAATTCAGAGCTATAATTGAAGATGATTCGTGGGTAGCGGAGAATGATTTGGAAATTCAATTTCCTGAATATGAAATTCCTGTGGATGACTGGCGGCATCAGGCAATATTGAATTATTTTAGAAGGGGAGTTCAAAGGTTATTACAGGCAATTGGAAACGGACTATTGTGGAATTGGGAACGTTGGAGAGGAACTGATCAGATTACAGAGCTTCGTGCAGGAAATGTAATTGTAAGAACCAGAGAAGAGAGAAATGAAATACTGAGGAATTACATTCAGGAAATTAATGAATGGATAAGTTTTTATGAAGACCTTCCAATTGCTTTTCCATACATGGGATGGGACGCAACACCTGAACATGATTTCACAAGCGAATCATACAATCCTAGTTCATGTACCGAAACAAATACATTAGCCTGGATATGTTCGGAATTGTTAGAAAGTCACCAGATTCGAAATGGCTCTACAATTTTGGAGGCAACTCTTCTGTTTAGCTATCTCTATCACAGGCCTAGTTTTTCCTTTGCTCCAGGTGAAACACCCCGCAGTTATGCAACAGGTAGAGAATTATTAATCAGGCAGATAAATGAACATACAGTAGCAGCTCGTTATTTGTCTTCCGCACCAATCAGAGATGATGAAATTATACTGCCTGAAAACAGAGATTCTAATGGGAGATTCTTTACCTGGGATGGATTTAGGGTTTATGACAATAGCGAAGGATGGCAAGATGCTTACAGAGGAATAGAAATTGCAACTATTATGCGCAAAAGCATGGGGAATGATAATGAAGAATTACAAAGAATGTCTGCTAATGGAAACGAAATACAAGCAAATGGAGAAATAGAAAAATATGTTGGAAATTTAAACGCCGGGGGAAGTAGTTTATCACCTGAAACAAATCAATTTTTCTCACAAAAGATCGGCTATGATTTCAGTAACGTAAAAATTCATACAGACAACGTTGCTGCAAAATCAGCGCAATCAATTAATGCATTAGCTTACACAACCGGCAATAACATTGTTTTTAATCAAAATCAATATCAGCCTAATACAGATGCAGGCAAAAAATTATTGGCGCATGAACTAACCCATGTTGTGCAACAAAATGATTTTCTACATCAAAAGAAGGTTCAGAGAAAAAGGGAACTCACAGGAGAGGAGGCAAAAAAATGCCTGGAAAAAGCAGAAACGACAACAAAAGCGTTAGAGGATTCTTTAATAAGTCGGGGCGAAGAGTTACCGGAATATATAAAAGGAGCTGTAAAAAACCTGAGGAGTAAATTAATTGAAGGCAAAGTAAAATGCTATTATTTTGATGGTATTGTGCACGGGTCAGTAGATTATACGAAAGATGAGATTCAGATTGATGGTGGCAACCTTGAGTTGATCAATGAAACAATACTGTTACATGAGGCCGTCCATCACTATCATGGAAAACAATTTCCGAAAGCTGCAAAAGAATACGGCGAAAATGTTGGGAAAGAAATAGACCCGAATACTACAAAAGGCCTCAATTTACTGAAGTGGAAAGCATGGACGGAATACTGGGCCTACAGAAGCGGAAGTGATTATTATAACCCTACCAGCAAACAACCTATGACTGATGAAGAAATACATGAAAGTGTTATGCGAATTGATGCTGTTGCAAAAGCAGTCAGAAATGTTTGGAGGTATGACAATAAATTTGATGTAAGAAAGTGGAAACCTGTCGGATAAATCCTTAAAAAAACTTATTCATTGTAAAACAACATATTTTATGCTATCAAACTTACTACTATACGAACTCATCCTCATCATTACTGGAAGCATTTTATTTCTTGCGTTGGTTTTTGCTTTTATCTGGTATGTAATTAAAAACAAAAGCATAATGTCGCTGTTACCGTTCTTCATTATTCCTATAGCTATGATTGCCTGGCCAACAATCAATTCAATAAGTTATGAAAACGGGAAAGTCGAAATACAAAAACTTGCACAAGAAGTAAAAGCCGCTCCTGCTGATTCAATAAAGAGGGCAGAATTAGAAAAAGCTTTGGAGAAGATCAGCAAGAATAGGAGTGAGGATGATGTGCAGGCGCTTATTTACAGGGCAGAGGCGCAATCAGCGCTAGGAAATTATGATGCGGCGGAGCAAATCATAAACAAGGCTTTAATGTTCGAATCTGAAAATGGAGAAGCTATTCAGGTGAAGAAGAAAATATTGGAACAAAAAGAAGTTCAAGCAAACTTTAATCAGGATGTAATTGAATTGCAGGAAAACCTGAGCCGTCTGGCAGACCCCGCTTACACTTCCACTACGGGAGATTTTGACAATATTTCGGAAATACTCACAAACCTTAAAGTGCCGGTGTACACTGATGAAGCGTCTCTTATCACGGTTTCGAAAGCATTAAGTACAGTAGATGAAAAAGAAACATCAATGTCAATTGCTGAAAAAGTGATAGAGGCGAACCCGGCATCAGAAAGTGCAAAAGAAGTAAAAACTGATATTGAAACCGGCAAGCTGAAACCGATTAGAACGCAGGAGGGTGGAGCTGAAATAAAAAATCCCGAACTAAAAAATCTTGATAAAGTAGTAATTCAATCACAAAGAATGCATCAATAAGGCGTTTAGATATGACATAAATAAAACATGTAGTTAATTATGTTCGAAAATAAAAGAAAAACAACCGTAGTAGAAGCATTATCCAGAAAATCTTTTTTCCAGCAGGCACCTGTTCAGCAATCCACTACACAAAAAAATACATGTAGCGGTTGGGAGAGTGATCCTGAAAGCATGTCTGTGAGTGTCATGAGTGTGTTCACAAAAAACCATCCTGATCTGGGGAGTACAGTAAGTACATTAAATTGTTCACTTAGTACTTTGGACAATGTGACTACTGTTTGCCTGTTTAGATTAGAAAATGGGCGAACAGGTGGTGTAAATATAAATCCTTCGAAAAAAAGTGTGAGCGTATTGATAGATAAGCTAAAGGGAATAGGTATTGAACATATTTGCAGTTATACATATTCATGTGACGTAGGAAGTAAAATTCAATTTACTCTATTGGAATGTACTAACAATTTGAAAAACAAAAAATGACTACAATAATTTCAGGAAGCGGCATTCAGTCAGAGATTGATTTTTTGTCTAACATACTTGCGAATCGGCTGAGCAATCACACATCCGGTAAGAATGACTCGTTAGCTTATTCTAACGGTATACATTCAAATTACATATTTCCTGGTTTACAAGTTGAACTTACTTATAGTGAAAGAGTTATCCTTTTGCTTGCTTTAACCCCGCATTTCCAGGTTAATCTGATAGATACATTGATACAAAAATACTTTCCGCAGGGCGGAGAATTCCCTGAATTTGGTGGCGTAAAGAGTGGAAACAACAGGGGTATGATGCCTACCGGGGAAACTGCGGTATTTCTGCTTGCAGGTAATGATTTTGAAAAGAGATTAGAAATACAAAAAATATTTTCTCCTGAACATTTTTTTTATAGACAGAATATTTTATGGCTGGAGGATGTAAAAGAGGGAGAACCACTTCTTAGTGGTAAAATTGTTTTATCAAATGAATGGATCGATAAAATCCTTTTTGGAAAGATATCGAAACCGAAATTTTCGCCTGAGTTTCCTGCAAGGTTGATTGATACAAAAATGCAATGGGAGGATCTTGTTTTACATGCACAAACTGAGCAGCAGGTAAACGATATGAAAGATTGGCTTGAGTATAACCATGAGGTGCTTGCTGATAAAACTCTTTTCCGCAAAGTTAAACCCGGATATAGGGTATTGTTTTATGGCCCTCCTGGCACCGGTAAAACGCTTACAGCCTCCTTACTTGGCAAACAATTTCATAAAGATGTTTACAGGGTTGATTTGAGCCAAGTCGTTTCAAAATATATAGGGGAAACAGAGAAGAATCTGGAGAAAATATTTATGAGAGCCGAGAATAAGGATTGGATTTTATTTTTTGATGAGGGAGATGCTTTATTCGGAAAAAGAACAACAACCCAATCGTCAAATGATAAATTTGCGAATCAGGAAATTTCTTATCTCTTACAAAGGGTAGAAGATTTTCCTGGCCTTATCATTCTTGCATCTAACTTCAAGAATAATATTGATCCTGCTTTTTTGCGTAGGTTTAACGCTCTCATTTATTTCCCCATGCCCAATGCGGAAGAAAGGTGTAGGCTTTGGGTAAAATCAATGCCTGAAAACATTCAATACGAAAATCATATAAATTTCAAACTTCTTGCTGATAAATATGAATTAAGCGGCGCAGCGATACTGAATATCATACATTACGCATCTGTCAAAGCAGTTGCAAACCAAACTTATTGTATTTCAGAGAAAGATATGTTAGAGGGAATTCGCAAAGAATTTGCAAAAGAAGAAAGAACGATTTGAATTACTTGCAAAAAAATAGCCCGCCATTGGCGAGCTATAACTTGGTTAGATCTTACAAGATTAAGCAGTAACTTTTACATTCACTGCATTTTTACCTTTTTTGCCATCAATAATGTCAAATGTAACGTTGTCATTTTGTTTTACTTTGTCAATCAAGCCGGATTCATGAACAAAGATCTCTTCATTGGTCTGATCTTTTACAATGAAACCGAAACGCTTTGAGGTATTGTAAAACTTTACTTTTCCTGTTTCCATTTTTGTACTAGAAATTAAATTAAAAAATTGGTTAACGGGGATAAAGATAGCAGGATTAACGAAAACTTCAAAGAGGCAGCCACCAGGTAACCGAGTTTAGATTGTCTGCAAGATAAAATATCAGGTTGATTTATATAATAGAAAAGCCCGAAACATCGGGCTTTTAAGCGGAGCGGACGGAACTTCGTAACTTATGCTGAAATCTTTATTTCTCATGCATTAATGTGTGAATCTGTTAAGCAATTGTGAAGTAGAATTGTATAATTTACTTGTCAAGGCTGTCCAATAATTGCTTCGAAAGTTGATTTTGAGTATTCATTGCATTGATAATACCTTCAAAGGCGCCATTCACTATTTGTTCATAGGCTTTATTCAACTTCCGACTAAGAGTAAGTATCTCACTCTCCAGTATGTTTATCTTTTCTTCTTTATCCTTATTCTCAGATTGTAAACGGGAAATTATAGTATGTGGGTTACCATAGAATTGTGCCGACTCGTTAACCAGATAATTTGAATCATTTGATACTCCTGGAATCCTAGGCAGGTGGACACTTATGTCGATATCGTAATTTTCAATAAAGTATTGCCTGATAACTTTTAAGGCTTTCATATCCGGTATCACTTTCTGATTTTTCCATTTATTAAAAATGGTGTGATCCTTTTTGATTATCCCAGCTAGTTCACTCCGGTTGACTTTATTGTCTTCTAGTAATTTCCACAGCACTAAACCTTCATGACTTTTCTGTTCCATAGGGCAAAGGGAAAAATTATTTTTTAGAAAAAACTTGCATATATCAGAAAGAATGTGAAAATTTGTGCCAATTCTTGAATTATTGAAGCTAATTTAATTCAAATCGCACCCAATTAGATAATTATGAGTTCCGTAAAATCTGAGTTGAAACAAGTAGATAAAATAAAGTTGGCGGCTAAGAATTACATAGGCCTGGCTATAGGAAATTACTGCAGGGAGAATAATCTCAGAGAAGAAAAAGTTGAAAAACATATAGCCGATTCTCTACATATCAAAATAAACCTGCTTTATTGGTGGAAGAATAACAGCAGCCAACCCAGCATTTTCCAAGCACTACTCATAGCTGAGATACTTGATATAACATTAGTTGATATTTTCTCATTAGTAAGTCCTGAAGATGTATAGTCCAGTATTCCCATACTATCTAATCAATACAGAAGCAACTGTTGCTATCAAAGTAACAAATGAAAAGTACCTAGAAAAAGTAGTCTGTAAAGAAGTGCTTACTGCAAAAAGCGATCTTATTGAAAGGGAATGCAAAATCATACAGAACACATACAGCAAGGAAGATATTTTGAAGATGAACGGCATGAAAGAAAGTAATGCCGTAGAGTACCTGACATTGTTGTATAAATGTATGGCATACATGCATGAGAAGTATCTAAGTATATTATGTGAAAACATGGAATTTAATGAAAAAAAGAATTAAAGAGCTTCCACCAGATATATTACTAGCAGAGAAAGAAGATCTCTTTCTTCCCTGGATGGGTGCTTGGCATTTGAGGCCTAATATCCAGTACTATATGAAAAGCGGCGGTGAGTATTCACTGGAAACAACCAATGCCGTTGGAATGAAATTCCTTGAAAGTTGTATTGCAATGGATTTAATTTTTGTTCATACAAAGTATAAAGAAAACAGACTGTTATGATAGAATTTGCCACTGATAAAGAAATACTTGAGCTCATACCGGCAGTGCAATCCGACTTTTTTAAAGGTGAAGGGTTAAATATGGAGCTCCTCTACAACAAAGAATACTTCATTAAAACTTCTGATGATGTGTACAGGAAACGATATACAAGGGATAGTGATGCGGCGGATGCGCTGTTCATCTTGTTGAATGCAGGAAAACTGTTTATCAAAAAAAAACACAGGATGAATCATGGGTATTGAATTTAAAAAAATCAAAACCCTGCCTGAGGGTTATAGGCTGGCAACAAAAGCTGACCTTATTAGGGATGGGGAGGTGATCCCCGGGGTTTTTCATTATTACAAAGACAGAAGTGATTATTACCATCCTGGCACTTCAGAAAAGAACGAAAGCGCAGGGTTAGTTGAGATGCACATTGAACATCATAAAATATTTGTAAAAGAGTAACACATGGAAGTAGACCTTATCACACAACTCTCATGCTTTACTATAGAACAACTTATAAATATGCAGCAATACTATGAGCGTTTGCTGAAAGAGCAGAGCGAAGAAGAAAAAATTAAATACGGAAACAGCAGGTTAGCGTGGGAAGACGGGCTGCTTAGAGTTTCCAAAGAACTTGCCTTCAGAAATAGGAAGGTTTAGTGAAACGGCCGGTTTCTTGGTTGATCCGGCTGCTTTTTTGAGTAAACTAAAATTGATTATATGAAAAAAATTATCTTAAAACAAAACAAAAAAACACAGTGGGATATACTCACTATGGGTGATAACGACAGTGACCTGATCACTGTGAGCAAACAGGGTTATGAGAACCTCGATGAAGCGAAAGTACAAGCAGACAAATTGCGGGATGATGCCTACGGCGTTCCCATTGAAATTCAGCGTTATGGTGCACCGAAAGGGCTGATGGAAATTTATAAATCATCGAGAGCCAATTTTATTCAACTCTTTTCTAAATTAAAACCAGGCACAACATACAAAAACCATGAATTGTATTTTCATTTCCAGAGAGTCAGAAAAACATGGGAGGTTGTAGCTACTGATGCAAATTCTGATGAGTGTGATGTTATATTTAGTTCAAGGCACTCCGATCCTTCCAAAGCGATAATTAAAATGATGGATGAACTCACCAAAGCAGGTGTTAAATGGTAGTATTATTTTCTAACAATAAAATCAAAAAAAAATGCAAAGAAAAATCACAACAGAGGATTTAGCCCTCTTTCCTCAACTAACCGAAAAAGGTTTAAATGAAGGTGACCTTCAGGAATTTGATGAAAATGGAATTCCGGTATTTGAGGAAGCAGCTATACCAGTAGATGCAGCGGCCGAAGAAGCTGCTAAAAATGAAACAGATGAAGTTGCTGCTGAAAATACCGGCTCTGATCCTGGAGACGAGCAGGAAAATAATGAGTAATTATACTCATACATTGATGTGTGCCCCCGCTTTATGAGGGCGGGGGTTTTATTAATTAAAAAAAAATAATTATGAAAATTACAAGTATATCCTACAGCAAGGTTTTTAACCTTGGCAATTATTCCAATGAAAAGATTGGAGTTGAAATTGAAATTAGTGAAGTAGACGACCCGGTGGCCTGTCATCTTGAAGCTGTGAAATATGTCGAGAAGGCTCACTTATTCCAACAACAACTTCCTAAATATACTACTGCACTAAAAGTTATAAAAGACACAGATAACTATACGGGCTTTCAAAGAAAAGATGCTAATGCTATAATCGAAGATTTTGAAAAGAACTTCTCTGACTTCTTGAAAAAAGTAGATGTTACTCAAATTCCCCAAAGTATAGAGTACTAAAATTAGTTCTTTCAAAATGCTGGTAACGACAACTAGCATCTGGTTTAGAAATCAACAGGCGGCCAATATTCCGCCTGTTTTTAAAAATCATTTATGAAAAATAATTCTTACAATTTTATTATAATAAAACCGTCACTGGATTCTTTTATGGATGAATGCGGCCCAATTGTGTATTTGTATATGCATACAGAAATAAACAAATATCACATAGGCAACTTTTTCATTACTGTTTCTTCATTTGCCCTCAATGGTGAGGTGCTTGTGTTCAGGCCATCAAACATTTTAGAATTCATGGAAAGCGATTTTAAAGAGGTAAGTGAAAAAGCATTTCAATTAAAAGACAAAATAGAACAAAAGTTAAACATAATTTTTGAAGTGCGCCCGGGTATTATAACAAATGAAATAGTCCCAGGCGAAAGTATTAAATTGTAAATGACTGCATGAAGCTGAAAGTGGAATCACAAATTCTGTTATTGAAACTTGCAATTGTTTTGCTAGTTAGTGCAGTGATTATTTTATGTCATTGAATTTAAGAATGATAGGAAGAAAAACGATATGGACAAAAGAGATAATCTTATTCTTAAAAAAGAATTTTCATAAAATGACTAACCAGGAGATTGCTGATGCACTCAGATTGAAGAAAACTGTAGTCAGAATGAAAGCATATGAATTAGGGCTTCAAAGAATGCAATTAGAATACTGGACACCTGTAATGGTAAAATATCTAAAGGATAATTATAAATCAAAAGGCGATGTTGAAATAATGAATTATTTCAAAAAGCATTATCCGAAATCAAAGGGATGGAAAAGGAACGCAATTCATAAAAAGCGAAAATATTTAAAGCTGCACAGAACTGAAAAACAGTTAGCAAATATCATTCGTAAGAATTGCGCAAAGGGAGGACCTTCTTATACAATTGATAAAAATTCCTCTTCTAAAAACATGCACCCCAGATGGGTTGCTCAACAAATTGCCTGGAGAAATCCACAACTGCAGAAAGAGTTAATAAAGCACCCGGATATAATTGAATTAGCTAAACTAAATATTCTTTTAAACCGTGAGATTAAAAAGAAAACGGCGTAAGAAAATTGTGTGGACAAAAAATATGATCCAGTTTGTGGTAAATAACTTTCACAAAATGAGTATCAATGATATTGCCAGGCATTTAAAAGCACCTCATCAAAGCGTTCGTCGCAAATGTTGTGAAAGAGGATTAAAGAAAATGGAAATGGAATACTGGACACGGGAACAAGTTTCTTTTTTGCGTAAATATTATAAGACCATTGGCGACAAAGAACTTGTGATACTATTCAAGGAAATGTTTCCAAAGAACAAGATCTGGACCATAAAACACATTGAGAAAAAACGTCTTTATCTAGGCTTGAAACGCACTTTCAAGCAATTAAAAAGAATAAAAACAAGGAATAAAGCCCGAGGATGCTGGATGAATACTACTACTTGGAAAACAAGAGGTGTTGCTCCAGAAGGGACTATCAGGTTTTGGAGATGGAACAGAGGTGTTATTTATCCAGTTATCAAAATAAATGGAAAGTTTGTATTCTGGAATGTTTGGGCATGGGAAACCAATTTCGGGAAAGTACCAAAAGGATATTTTGTAGCTACAATTGGAGACCCTTTCATAACTGACATTTTTAATTTAAAGCTTATGCCAGAGGAATTGAAATCTGTTCACAGCAGATATAAGAAATATCCGGAAACCGTTTATGAAACAGCGTTACTCATTTCCAAAATAAAAAACAAAATCAAAAATTATGAAAAACAAACTGGGCGACATGCGCAATCACCTTTTTGCGCAGCTTGAAAGGCTGAGCGATGAAGAGCTTACTAAAAAACCCGAAATGCTTGATAAAGAATTAAAGCGGGCACAGGCAATTAAAGATGTTGCACAGGTGATAGTCAACAGTGCCAAAGTGGAAGTGGATGCGATGCGATTTACTGGAGTTAAAGGAACTGATTTCATTCCTGATGAGAAGCAATTAAAATCCGGTAAATGAACATCGGCATAAACATACATCTTGAGAAACTGCTAGATACCAGGCTGCTTGTGCAAGCCGGCAGTGGCGGTGGTAAAAGTTACCTGCTGAGAAAATTACTAGAGGAGAGTAACGGAAATGTTCAGCAGATTATAATTGATATAGAAGGTGAATTTGTAACTCTCAGGGAGAAGTATGACCTGGCACTGATCAGCAAGGGCGGTGATATTCCACTGAATCTGAAATATGCAGAAACACTAGCTCATAAATTGCTAGAAACAAACATAAGCGCAATTATTGATCTATATGAACTCAAGCAACATGAACGGATACTGTTTGTAAAAAAATTCCTGGACGCCATGATGAGCGCTCCAAAGGAATTATGGCACAGCTGTATCGTAATAGTGGATGAGGCGCATTTGTTTTGCCCTGAGCATAGTAAAAGCGAAAGCGCACAGAGTGTGATAGATCTTCTAACCCGGGGAAGGAAAAGAGGTTATTGCGGAATTCTGGCAACACAACGACTGAGTAAATTACACAAAGATGCAGCGGCCGAATGCCTGAATAAATTCATAGGCAGAACAGGTTTAGATATTGACCTGAAAAGAGCGGGTGATGAAATCGGTTTGTACACGAAAGAAAGCCTGCTAAAAATGAGGCAGCTTTCTCCCGGAGAATTTTATGCTTACGGGCCTGCTATCAGCAATGAGGTGGAATTGTTTAAGGTGGGGAAGGTGAAAACGACACATCCGCAAAGCGGAAAACGCATCACTATCAATCCTCCAACTCCTAAGGCTATAAAAAATATCCTGAGTAAACTGGAAAATATAAGTGAAGAAGCTGAGCAGGAAATACAAACTAAAGCTGCAATGCAGTTGAAGATAAAAGAGCTTGAGAAACTAGTACGCCAAAAAGAGGGTGGTGCTGACCCAGTAGAGGTTAAGAAATTGAAATCTGAAGTGGAAAAGCTAACAAATCAGATAGCTCAATATGAGACAACAAATAATTCTTCTGTGCAGTTCTTATCTGCTGTTGAAAAAAAGCTAGCTGAAGTCAAGCTTGATTTTGATGGGTTCTGGAAGAAAAAAATTCCTCACAATAAAAATTCGATAAAAAAAGTTCCGGTAGAATTTCTAGATTCCGAATACCCGCCAACTGTTAAGAAAAGCAGTATTGCCACTATCCAATCACATGAAAAGCTGCCTACTGGTGAAGAAACTATACTTAAAGCAATTGCGCAATACCCAAATTCAATTGACAGAATACAAATTTCTGTTCTAACTGGATATAAGCGGAGTAGCAGAGATACATATTTGCAGAGGTTAAGTCAAAAAGGATTTATTGTAATTGATCGCAATAATATTACTATGACTGATGAAGGTTTATCTGCTTTAGGTGATGATTTTGAACAGCTTCCAACTGGAAAAGAGTTGATTGAGTATTGGTTGCGTAAGCTGCCTACTGGGGAGGCTTCTGTTTTTCAATTTGTGATTACAAAATACCCGGATCTATCAACACGAGAAGAAATAAGTGATGCTACTAATTACAAGAGGAGTAGCCGTGATACTTATATACAAAGGCTAAGCCAAAGGAAATTAATAATTGCAGGTAAGGGTGGTGTTAAACCAAGTGATTTTTTGTTTGAATAAAGCAAACTATATGGAAAAATATATTATATGCAGCATCTGCAAAAAAGAAATCGGGATAGCACCCGGAGAGCCGGGAATGTTTGATGGGTTTTATGATATAGATACAAAGACATTTTGCTGCTGGGATTGCCGACATGAGCATTATGAGAAGAAGCAGGGAGATGCTGAAGGAGTGACATATAGTGAGATGCCCCCAACTGTGGGGCTGATACAGAGGTTTACAACAATAAAAATAATTGAGAAATAAATATGCTTAAAGCTGCAACTTTTTCTAAAGATAGGAAATACAGGTACTCGCTATTGAGAGTGTGGGATGAAGTTTCTCCAATTCTAAATTTTATCGGTTTGAACCCGAGCAAAGCGGATGAAGAAAATGACGATAAAACTATAAGCAATTGCATTGCGATTGCTATGAAAAATGGTTATGGAGGAATCAGAATGCTTAACTTATTTGCGATTGTCAGTACTGACCCGAAATTGCTTCTCACCTGCGAAGATCCTTTAGGGAAAAATGATGATCACATATTTGAATATTTATGTAGTGATGAAGAATATGTTTTTTGCTGGGGGGCATTTAAGGAAGCAAGAGAGAGAGCAAATTTTATGATTGAAAAATTTACAAATGCGCTTTGCCTCGGGCAGAACATAGATGGCAGCCCGAAACATCCCTGCAGGCTGAGCCATGAAACGCCGATTGTGGATTTTGATAATACGAAAGGGCTTGTTATTTAACTTAAATGCAAACTAAATATGCCGATAGGAATATATGAGGTAAACAGTACCCGGCTGAACAGCTGGAAAAAGAAACTCACTGATGCTAAGAGCACGGCATATTTTCTTGTGGGGATAGGGCATGGAGATCAGACGGGAAAACTTACGCTGCTAATGCTGGAGGATGGAGACATTGAAGTAGTGAAAGCGATGATGCGGAAAATGATTGAAGAACTAAAATAAATTATATGGTATATAAACAGATAGAAGACAGGTTATACAATTATTTTAAAAAGTGATTTGATCTCCAGGGAAACGATACAAAAAGTACACGAAGCCTGCAACATAGTGGAGGTAATATCGGATTATGTGCAGCTGAAGAAGAAGGGAGTGAATTACGGGGCCTGCTGCCCGTTTCATGATGAGAAAACGCCAAGCTTTGTAGTTAGCCCCTTGAAAAATATTTATAAATGTTTTGGTTGCGGCGAAAGCGGCAATTCAATATCATTTGTGATGAAGCAGGAGGGTGTTCTGTTTGTGGATGCGATAGAAAGGCTGGCCGAGAAGTATAATATTGAAATTGTAAAGACGGAAATTCAGGTTGATCAAAAGAAACTTGACCTGGAAACGGAACTTAAAAAGGTGAATGCATATGCACTGAAAACTTTCAGGGAAAATTATGCACTACTACCCACAGATAATGAAGTGCGGAATTATCTTCTGGAAAGATTGACTATTGATGATATTGTGCAATGGCAGATTGGAATTGCAAACGGGAACAGCAAACAACTAACATCGCCCCTCATAAATGCCGGGCTTTATGAACCAGCGAAAACGGCGGGCCTGGTGAATGAAAGAGAAGGACAGGCTTATGACTTCTTTAAGAACAGGATCATTTATCCCATACTCGACGAGGATGGGATATCAGTTTTAGGATTTTCCGGAAGGAGTTTTCCCGGAGCGGATAAAAAGTATGCGAAATATATGAACAGCGCAGAGACTCCGCTGTATGAAAAAAACAGGATCCTGTACGGTTTTCATTTCGCAAAAAAACAAATTGCAAAAACCGGAATAGCGTACCTGGTGGAGGGGAACCATGATGTAATCGCCATGCACCGGTTAGGGTTCATCAATACCGTCGGAACCTGCGGAACTGCATTGACTGAAAATCATGTACAGCAGCTGAAGAGAATTGCAAATTCAATTACCATAATAAGAGATGGCGATGCTGCAGGATTGAAAGCAGCAAAAAGAGATGTGGCCATCCTGATGCGGACCGGGTTTGAAGTGAATATTGTATTTCTTCCGGAAGGTGAAGATCCTGACAGCTTCACAACATTTCACACCCGCATTTCATTAGCTTCTTGTGATGCCATTTTCGGATATTCAGTAAAGCAATTCATTCACAGAAATATAATTGATTGCATTCAGTGGTATTTTGAAGATATCCTGAAAGGAACGGAAAATAAAATTGGTGAGAGAGCAAAAGCAGTGAGTGAAATAATTAAACTGCTGAGAACAATTCCGAATGCAACAGTGCGCAACAGTTATATTGATCACCTGTGCAAGAAATACAAAATAAAAACTTCTGATTTTGCTGAAGCAAAAAAAACCAATAAGAAAAAGAACATCTCAGAAGACCAGGTGATCGAGCTGACGGATGATGAAGAAGTATTTAAAAGACTTACGATACAGCAGCGCACTGATTATGTTACTTATGGATTTTTTGAAAAGCGGGAAGGTGCAAAGACCGGATATTATTTCCGTGATGGCTACAATGGCATTTTCAAACCCAGAACAAACTTTGTAATAGAACCTTTGTATCATGTTTATGGAGGTGACAACCGGCGCATGATAAAAGTAACAAACGGAATTACTGAAGATGAAGTGGTGGAGATGAACAGCAAAAATATGCTGAGCGTTGACGGTTTCACATCAGCTCTATTTGATAAAGGCCACTACATTCCAAGGGAAGGTTTTACCAAGGACCATTTATTAAGAGTTCACAATAAGATCGGGAATAAATACCCGAGAGTTTTTGAAATAACTTCCTTAGGCTGGCAGCCTGAAGGTTTTTTTGCATTTCAGAATAAAGTGTATAAACCATCAACACATGATGCACCCGGGCAGTTGAGTGAATACAATGAATATGGTATTGCGCAAATAGGTGAGCAACTATTTTTATCTCCATCACTCAGTAAAACTTTTGAAGGATTGCGGGAAGGTGATAATCCATATGAAAATGATCTTTACCTGCAGCACAAAAAACGAGAGATAGATTTTTGTGCATGGGCGAATCTGATAAGCAGTGTTTATGGAAAAAACGGATGGATGGGAATAGCCTGGTGCGTTGGCACTTTATTCCGGGATCTGATTCATAAAACATCTCCGCTTCCCCACATCAATCCATACGGACAAAAGGGCAGCGGTAAAAGTGAATTCGGAAATAGTTTGAACTGGCTTTTCTTCTCCGGAAAAGATTCAAATGGTGAAATGTACAAGCCAATGAATTTGAACCAGGGAACTGACTTTGCTTTTTTCAACCGCTATGAACGCTTCAGGAACTGCCCGAATATTTTAAATGAGTTTGATGAGAATGCAATAAAGGATGAATGGTTCAGGGCAATAAAATCTTCATATGATGGTGAAGGCCGGGAGAAAGGAAAAGGGCAAAAGAATTTAACAGGTACTCAGAAAATTAATTCAAGCACCTGTATACAAGGTCAATATCTTTCAACTAAAGATGATAACTCAGTATTGAGCAGATCTATTCCGCTTGCATTTTCTGCAGAAGAGAACAGGCCGGAAGAGCAGGTTATATTTTTCCGCAGGCTGAAAGAAAATGAAAGCAAAGGCCTGAGTTCAATATTATGTGAGCTACTGGACCTGCGAAAAGATTTTTCGAAAAACTATGATCAGTTCTTTTATGAGAATATGAAAGAAATGCAGGATCTATTATTTGCTGAAGGAGTTCCGACTATTGATCGCTTGTTGAAAAATGTAACGACTATGGTAACATGCATTCAAATAACTGCAGAGAAATTTGAATTGCCTTTTTCGCTTGCAAAGTTTAAAGAGTATGCAAAAGGATACTTGAAAATGATCCTGAGTTTGGTTGCGAAGACAAGCAAGCTCGCAGAGTTCTGGAAGATAATTGAGAGCCTGATCAGTCAGGGAGTGCTGGAGGAAGGTTGGGAGTATGATGTAAAAATGGGCGCCGGAGAGGTGAAGCTGGAGAAAGAAGGAATTGTGAGAGATGAAAGCTTCAGTGAACCGAAGGATCTTCTGTTCATCCGCATGAATGCGGTTTACCCTGTGTTCGCCAAGGAATTTAAACAAATGTCAGGCGCTAAGGCGACGAATGATGAAACTATAGCTCTTTACATCCGGGAGCAGAAATATTACGTTGGACTGCAGAAGAACCATAAATTCAGTAGTGAGAGGCAAAACCAGAAGATGAATACCAGCGCAATGGTGCTTGATCTGAACATGATAGGCATGAGCCTGGCAAGAAGCAGTGATGAGGATGCTACAAGCGAAAAAGTGGTAGGAATGGTAGGACAGGTGACCAAGCCCGCAGAACCGGCACTTACTCCTGGTACATGGCAATTTACCATCAAGAGCATAATTACCCAAAACGAAGGTGAGAAAGATGAGAGCATTCAGGAAATACATATCCGGTGTTTCACTAAAGTACCTAGTGCTGCAAGTGATCTGCAGGAATTAAGGAAGATGAAATTTAACGGGGTGATGATGAAGAATTTCAGGGGTAAGCAGGTTTGGAGGACGATGACCGTGGAAAGTTATGAGGCAGAAACACAGGGAACATTTGCGTTTCCTGGCGGTGGAACGGGAACGGAAGGTGTTCCGCTTGCGGATGATCTTCCATTTTAAAAGTTTTCGATGGATTGAAGAAAAGCGGTACTACCAGTACTACCTGTCCTACTGAAGAATTTTTTATTGAAAATGAATGAATTATATAAACTGTATTGGTAGGACTTAGGTAGGATTAGTAGGACTGGTAGGACAGTAGGACGGTAGGACAGCAAAATTGCGCTTGCCGGGGAGAAAATTAAATTTTTGATATGATAGCTGAAGCAGAAACAGAAACTGGACACATCATCAAGGTTTTCTTCAATGAAGAGAAACTTGCTCATTTCGAAGGATGGCATATTACAAACCTGCCGAAGGAGCAGCTGACGGTATTTGAATTGCTGAGCCAGGAGGTATGCTTCCAGAAAAAGAACAGTGATATAGTGCCGGTGGAGTTCTATGATCTGGTAAGGTGCCGGGTGACGGATATTCCTGCAGATATTATAAGCCAGAGCCACGGGATGTACCAGGTGGAGTATGTGGCAGGAATAGTGAAGCAGCATCTTGATCAGTACGGGAGTATTCCGAAGGAGGGAATTGTGCTGGCTGTGTGGAGGTGGAGGAGAAAATGAGGATAGTTTTATTAAAATTTTATCTATTTCAAACAAAATATGCTGAAATTAGTGTTAAATAGTTTGATTTTTTGTCCTTTTTAGCCCATTTTTGCGGCGTACCAATCACGTTAGATGTCTTTGAATGTTAGGAAATGAAACCATATTATGAAAAATTAAATTATGAGTAGGACATTCTACGAAACCCCGGATAAGCCAGTTCGGGGTTTTTTCTTTAAAAAAGGAGATCCAATTGCTTGGACCTCCTTTTATTTTGAAAATAGGAATTTTTGGTTTGTTCCTTTTCAACCTCGCCTTTTTGGGGACGAAACCCTTGCAAGTGTCAATCACAGTCAACTTCTTCTAACCAACAAAATACTTTCGCATTCCGTGGATAGATTCGCTTGCCATTTGGAAGCGTCTTGTACTTAGAAAACTTCCGACGATAACACTTACCGTTTTGATGTACCAATCGATTCATCTACTTAGGTTTATTAATGAAATTCAAATTGATAGCCATATCAATCCGGCCTACAATCGTAGGGCTTTTTTCGACATATATATGGCCGGTGTCGAATTCCAGCCTTTGTCATTTCCGGTGTAGAAATGCACCTATAGACAATATCTTCCGATGTGGATATTTTCATTTCTATTTTCAATCTCCGAGTATTTTCTTTGCCTCGGGTTGCTGCTACAAAAGAACAAACCCAGTTAGGAAAATACCTGACTCGTTAAAAGACCAAACTAAAGTTTTCCAGGCTGACTGTTTGGTCTTTTTCTTTCGTAACCTTCAAAATTAGAATTCATTTTTGTACAAAAGCAAGTATGACTTTTTAACAAGGCTGTTAATAAATATACTTATACAGCACAGGCTTAGCTCTCCTTTGTATACATATAAATATAGATGATATGATAGAAATTCAGATATCTAAAATATGTGGAAATAATCCGATAATTGGGGTAAAAAATCGGAGCAGGAAATTTGCTTTTCAGAATAATAAAACAGGTATCTAGAACATATGCTTTTGAGAAAGCTTTCGCAGTGATGGGAGTCCATCTGCATTAGAAGCCATAGCGAATCAACATGGATATAAACCAGGGTCAAATACCGGAACTTTACCAGAAAGCATTGATGGTGTCGCATTGGCTATAGTTGAATCAAAATAATACTCAATATTTCAAGATACAATCTGCTAGTTCTGCAGCAGCTTTCGCTTTGTTCGGATTAGTTTCATTTTCAGTATAGCCATCATTTGTATACAATCGGAACTTAATAATCGATTTTTTTGCCAGCGTCTGTAATTCTACTTTCGATATTGGGAATGACATTATTGCAGTGCAAGTTGTAATGTTTGATGAATAAGAGCAATCTGCAATTTCATAAGAGGTGGAGTAAATTGTCATTAAAGTACTATCTTCTAATTTGAATATCAATTCTTCACCTTTATCTACACTATACATGACAGAAGTCATATAGGTAAAATAGACATAATAGAAAGAATCAATTTGAGCAAAAGAAATCTTCGCCCCCTCAAGTAATTTTTGATACAAGGGGCGGGATGGAGTCACCTGTATACTGTAACCTTTGAACTCATCAATTGTATTCTTTGTGAATTCACACTGAGAAAAAGCAGTTGTGTTATACAGTAGGAGAATACTGAATGAAAGTACTAAATTTTTCATTATCTCAGATTTAATATTCAAAATTAAAAGAAAAGATTTGTATTTTTACAGAGTTGTTTTTCCTAACGGATAAATAATAAGCGGACTGCCGGCTGAAAGGCCGGTAGTTTTTTAAAATGCAATCGGCTGAACTAATTGACATATTAGCAATACAGGATTTCTCCAGGAAATGCCTGTTGGCTAATTTGCTTGCAAGAAGAATATTTGGTAAAAATTACAATACTGAAATATCAGCTTTTACAAACACAATATCGTCAAGAAGCAAACTTGAAGAAACCGGTATAAATATTATGACCGCTCGTTTGGTTGCTGAAGTGGAAGAAGCATTATTAGAAGATGCTAAGAAAAATTCAGTAAAACTCCTTTTCCTTTCAGCCTGTTATGACATGACACAGAAAGTGTAAATGCACAAACCTAGTGTGGAATAAAGTGGAAAAAAAGGGATGAATTGTGCTGATATGGGATTATATTTGAATCCTATATAAAAGCACTTAATTCTTGGACTATCCTGTTGTTTTGCCAATCAAACCTTATTTAAGGAAATACCTTATTTATCACTACAAAAAAGAGCCTATCAAAATAGGCAGAGACAGTTTTGTAGGAAGTTACCTTATGAACTTGCTTCAAAGCAAAGGCGACCCGGCGCCCGATAACTGGAAAGTTCCTTCAGACAAAACACTGAAGTTTATTCTTGGTGAATGGAATTTCCAAAGAAAAGGAATTTACATTACTTCAAAAAATATTGCTGAATTCAACAATTTTGTTGATGGCCTGTTCAGGATGGTTGTATATGAATCTATATTAGATCAGTACAACCAACATTTAGTTAACGGATATGTAAAGCGGGGATTGTTTTCTTCAGAACTACGAAGGCACCTCGACAAATACAAAATTACAGAGGATGATTTGCCGTTCGACACCATAGATAAGGACTTCTATCGATTCAGAAAAGATATAGAAAATAGTGGTTATGATTGTCCCTTTCGTTTTCGTACTCTACCAGCATCTTTGAAGAAAATAAAATCCGGTGAATAGCATCACTATCACAGATGGTAATATTAATCTTCCAGGAATAAAGAAACTACAATACGTCCCGGTTCAGGATGTTCAATTAATTCCCACAGATGTACAAAGTATTGTAGTAAGTGATATTTCTCTCGTAGATGGGGCTGGATGGTATAATATTGAATTTTCTGAGGGTAAACTGCAATTTGGTGATGTTTCTGATTCAAATGAGGACGGAAGTTTTCATAAAATAGATGTAGAAGGTTTTCATCCTTTTCCTACAGCTGCAAAACTTCATGCTCTGCGTAGCATGCTTGATGAAAGGTTCATTCTTTTAATTACGGACTATCAGGATGATAGACGTATATGCGGTACACTAAATTCGCCATGTTCCTTTTTTTATAAAGAACAAAGCGGAGCTTTTGGAGGAACAGAGGTTAAAGGATATTCCATATCATTTAATACTGAAGACACAAAGCCAGCATTATATTATCAAGCTTCTTCTGATCAACTTCCGGGTGCTGAAGATCCTCTTCCCGGAAGCGGATTTACTAAAATGAAATGGTACAACTCTAGCGATCCTGTAATTGCCGGTGGTGATGAATACGAAAGATATTTTGTAGAGCTGGAAGATCTAGACATTGATGATTTTGCGATCTCAGTTGGAGGTCCTTGGGATAGCCCCAATTTTTCCAGTATCGGTGATTACGGAATTGTAAGTTTAATTGATGGGGTTGTTACGAGGTCAATTCCTTTTCCCGAGCATACAGGTTTACTATTACTTTATAAAGCGTAAATATGAAAGGCATTACTTTTCTTTTTTCTTTTTTAATAACATTTGTTTCATACTCACAAACATTAATTCCTGATACCTGGTATACTACGCCTAAAAACAATTATTTCTTCACTGACAATCCTTCCAATGAAACACTAGGTGGTCAAGTAGGAATTGCTGATGCTTTATTCGTTGGTGAAGAAGCCGGTGCTTGGAATTTTATGTTGGATAGCACAGGTAGAATTGTAAAGTATGGCGGTAGTGCAGCGTTAACAACAGGCCATGTTTTAAAATGGGATGGCTCAAGGTTTACACCTCAGGCTGATGCTACTGGTGGCGGTGGAGGTACTGTTACAAGTGTTGGGCTAACAGTTCCTTCTTTACTTAATGTTTCCGGTTCGCCAATTACCACAAGCGGGACTTTTGGTGTTACTTGGAATAGTTCACCCAGGAGAATACCGTATTTTGATGAGGAGGGAGACGACCTTACTACTCAGGCAGGGTTTACTTTCGACCCGGTTGATGAACAAAGGCTCAATCTTCCTGATGGTTATGAATTATACATTGAAAGTTCTCTTGACGGGGGTATATTACAAGCCGGAGCCGCTTCATTACGGATATTTCAATTAGGTGATCTCTCTAAAAACCTTACACTTAGTCATAGTGATATTGCTTTTAGTACATCTCTTGGTGGTGCAGTCACTTTATCAAAAGAAGATGGCGCCACAAGTTACTCTGTTACATATCCTGCAGCTGCTCCAGGTACTGATGAAGTGTTGACATGGGATGGTGCAAATTGGGTGTGGGCTGGAATAGGTGGCGGTGGTGGTACTGTTACATCCGTTGGGCTTAGTGTACCAAGTGGCTTTACAGTTACCGGCTCACCAATTACAAGCTCCGGAACGCTTTCAATCAGCACCACTTTGTCTGGCCTGCTTTACGGTACTGGCAGTGGTATTGCTGCTACTGCTTTTGGTAGTGCATATCAGATACCAAGAATGAACTCATTTGGTACTTTGATGGAGTTCGATAGTGAAATTCAGGATGACGGTGACAATTTCCGAGTAGGAGCAGGCTCAACGTATGGGTCTTTATATAACACAATAGTAGGTAAGGGTTCGAAGGCAAATGGTAATCATAACACCTTCGTTGGTATTGATATCAATGAGGCAAATTCAGCCTCATCACAAAATATTATTCTTGGCAGCAATGGAACAGTTGCCTTAAATGCGGGCAATATTGTTTCATTAAATCCTACACAGAGCCATCTTCGCATTGGAGGATTTACCCAAGTAGGAGCGCTGAATGTACTTCCAACAACCGGAAGCTATTCAGACGAAGGGCTAAATGGAATGATACTAATCGGGTACAACAACAACATCACAGACCCAAGTACATTTAAGAACGGTATACTGGTTGGCAATAATGTAAATTTTTCTTCGTTTGCAGGAACTAATACCATGTATTATACTATATTAGGGATGAATATAGTTGGTAGCGATGGGATGCAGGGGAGTACGATTATCGGAAACGCTGCCTCTGTTCTCAACGGCGAAGGCAACACCACTGTAATCGGCAGGGATGCCAAGGCATATCTTGATGGGACCTATGGTAGTTCAGGAGGTCACCAAGTAGCACTTGGCTACACAACATTTGCAGGTGCTTGGAGAAGCACGGCGATTGGGAGTTACGCTCAAGCGTTGGCGGTTTCTTCAACTGCACTCGGGTACGGGAGCTATTCGAACCAAGCTCATGCTATGGCCATAGGCAGGGGTTCATATAATAACAGGGCAAATACATTGCTGTTTCAGCTTAATGCTGACGGAACAACTGATTTGCTTACAACAGTATATTTTGGCGGACAGAACGCAGCCTGGACCAACCCGGCGATGCCAGGCTCAGAAACTATTGATTTTAGTACTGACTTACTCGCCGGTAATACATATTCTGTTTTAACCACAATCACTGGAAAGGACACTCGGCCATCACCGTCCTTGACGAATATACCCGGCGGGATACTTCGCATAATGGGTGGAGCAAGTACCGGAACTGCTGCAGGTGGTAATTTAAGTTTAGGCGTTACGCTTGCCGGCGGCGCATCTAACAATACTGAAAATACATGGACACCGGCCTTTACGATAAAGGGGTCTGATGGTCATGTGTACATTGACCAAAACCCGGATGATGATAATACAAACACAAAAGTACTGGCTCGTGCTTCCGATGGAGAGATAGAAGAGATTTCAGCTATTGCACTAACGGCACCTTATAATGCGGCTTACATTTATGAAGATTTTCTGAACATCACAACATCGGAAACCGGTGAGATTGGTTCTCACGGTTTTAGCTTTGTAAACACAGGAACAGGTGCACAGATATCGATGGGTACAATTGGCCCAACAAGACCAGGTGCGGCATCGGTGTACACTGGAACAACGACAACGGGAAGTAGCGTTATAACCAATGGCGCATTTTGGTCGGCATCAGGGGGAGAAACGACAGTCACTTTTTCTATAAGATTTCCAAACCTCAGTACAGCGTCTGAAGAATTTATTGGTCGTGTAGGTTTACACGATGGAACAACAGGCGATGCCACTGACGGGGTATATTTCGAATATGACCGTTTAACGGGTGGCGACTTTTGGAGAGTAGCTACTGCGAATAATTCAACAAGAACAAAAATAACAAGCACCATTGCGATAGCAGGCAATACTTGGTATAGGTTGAAAATAGTTATCAATGCAGCGGGAACAGAAGCCCGCTACTATGTAGACGATGTTGAGGTATCTGGCGGTGGATACCCAATAACTACAAATATCCCGATAACTGCAGCGAGAAGCACTGCATTAAGTTTCAATATTATAAAAAGTGCAGGAACTACAACAAGGGCGTTAGAGTGCGATTACATAGAATACTCCCAAGTATTAACAACGACAAGATAAATAACATTTAAAAATATTTTTTAAGAAAAAATATACGTATGAGGTATTATTCTGTCCTTTTCATATTATTTTCTTCACAATAATCTTGTGCTTGATATTACTAACAAGAAAAATTTGAGCATGAAGAAAATATTATTTTTCTCTTTTTTAATTCTGTCAACAGTATTTGCATTTACGCAAACCTGGACGGGAGTTGTTGGAGCGCCCCTTGAGATTTACCAGGGAGTTAGATACACCGGTGATGTTGCTGATTCTATTGGCGCCAGCCAAAACAACTACAACATTGATGATAACTACAATGTTTTCATCAGCCGGATAAAAGCAAGCTCTGCAGTAAACATAACCGGACTTGCAAACGGCAGTGATGGGCGAGAGGTAAGATTCTTTAATAGAGGAACTTTTGCAATTACTTTTAAATATGAAAGTGCTAGTAGCACAGCTGCAAATCGCTTTGTTACATCAAGCGGGGGAGATGCTATTCTAAGACCGGGCGCTACATTTATTTTGCAATATGATGCTACCGCTGCAAGATGGCGAATAATTAACCAGGACAACGAACCGGCAAGGTATAAGGTGCTGATCACCCAGGCTTCTACTTCAGCGCCCGCAGCAGCTACAACACTGGAGAATACAATTGGTAATACATTGACCTGGGCGAGAACCACTACCGGAACTTACACTTTCACTATTACAGGGTACACAGCAGGACGAGTCTTTGTCAATGCGGGACAAATGATATCAAGTACAACTCCTGTAGTCGTTAACTATACTTCCGCTCTAAGTGGCGCTGATTGGGTAATAACAATAAAAACGTTTCAGAACGGCACTTTAACAGATGGCTTGTTTACGGCAATTCCATTTGAGGTGGAGATATACCCGTAATGCTGTCCTTTTAAAAACAGAGAGATGAAAATAATCTTGCAACATATTATGAGCATTGTTCTATCAAGTGTTTTATCAAGCGTATGGTTCATGCATCCTGAACATGCGATGGCAAATGCTCCGAGAATCATCCCTTTTCTTAATGGTGATATTTCCCCACTTCTTACTGATGAAGAGTTAGCTGCCCAAAATCATTTACCTATAACAAGCAGTAATGAAATTCATGTTATAAATGATTACGACCGTAAAAACACCCCAGAAAATGCGCCAGAGAATTCTATTGCTGTAATAGGCATGCGGGGCGTAATGACAAAGTACGATCAGCGAAGCGGTGGGCCTGAGGGATCTCTTGCTAAAGAAAAAATTCTCTCAAGATGTTTCCTGAATGATAATATCCTTGGTGTTATTTTATATGTTGATGGACCCGGCGGAGAAGGTGGAGCGCCAGAACGTATTTATAACAAACTTAAAGGTAAAAATAAACCCGCTTACACAGTAGTGGATGGTCTTGCCTGCAGCGCACATTGCTGGGCTACTATAACAAGTGACAAAATTTATGCAAGTAGTGAGTTAGATATACTTGGAAGTATTGGTGCTTATATTACTATCCTGGATATGAAAGGATATTTTGAGGCCCAAGGTATAAAGCTGCATGAAATATATGCCAAGCAAAGTGATGAGAAGAATATTCAAGTGAGGAAAATATTTGAAAATAATGATCCTTCACTGATGAAAGAATGGATAAGTGTGCCAACAGAAAAATTTATCAATTCTGTTAAGGCTGCAAGAGGAGACAGGCTGAAGGATGATGGCCATATATTTAAAGGTAAAGCATACTATGCAACAGATGCTCTCAATATAGGTTTGATTGATGCAATAGGCTCATTAGATGTTGCTATTGCTGATATGCAACAACAAATAATTAATTCACAAAAAAAAGGTTCTATAAAATATCACTTTTAATATGAAATGGTTAACAAAATTATTTGCGAGTAAGAAAGTTGAAGGTCCATTGGTAGAAGATGCTGACGGAACTGTGAAACTCACCAAAGAACAAGCTGCAGCTGCAGAAAAAGCAGCTGAAGAAAACCTCAATTTTGAGGAGAAGATAAAAACATTAGAAGATGCTAAGTCTGCATCTGATAATGCCAAAACCACTGCTGAAACAGCAAAGACAACTGCTGAGAATAATTTGCAGTTTGCAAACACAACTCTTGCGAATTTGAACAAAGAACTTGGGCTTGAAGGGAATGCTACCGAAGCGCAGATGGTTGAAAAAATAAAATCCCTGAATGCGCTGCCTGGTAGCAAGGGTACGAAAATACAAGTCAAGAAGGAAGAATTTTCTTCTGAGCAAGTTGCAGCAAATGAGGCTATTGATAATATGCCTCACAACAAAGCTGCAGATGAATTCACAGTTAATCACATTGTAAAATCAGAAAAAATAAATGAGAACTAAACTCACTAAGAAGCAAAAAAAGGTGCAAAAGAAAGCATTGAAAAATGCTGCTTTCCTTATGACCATCCTATCTACTGATGTAGTTGCGGAATTTGGGGCACATTATATCAACCAAGGGCAAAGCCAGGCTGATATTTATAATCAATTATACCGCCCTTCTACAACCCTTGAGGGGATGAACTTTCATCCAACACAAGATACTGTAGTTCGGAAAAGCAACAGCAGCTTCACCAGAATCCTGCAGCCCTTCCAGAAAATGTTCACCCCAATTGGTACACTTACTTTTAAACCTGTGAGCATTCCTCTCTTCAAAATGAAGATTGACATTGCTGAGTATCCTGATGAATTGGAAGATACCTGGCACGGCTTCTTAGCAGGTGAAGGAATTGACCGTAAAGCCTGGCCATTTTGGAAGTGGTTCATCATGAAGCATGTATTACCACAATCCGAAAGAGACATGGAAGCACTTGAAGTGTATGCTGGAGTATTTGCAGACCCCGACCCGGGTGTTGCAGGTGAACCTGGTACTTCTATGAATGGAATGAAGAAAGTGAGAAATGATTATGTTGATGCAGGACGGATCACACCAATAGCTACAGGAGCTTTTGCTGCAGATGATGATGATTTCTGCACACAAATAGAAGAATTTGTGAATGACATGGATAAAGATCTTCGCAGACAACCTCTTGTTATTCAAATGGGAGAAGACTTTTATTCTAAATACAGAAGAGGAAGACGGACAAAATATAATGTGAATTATGCTCAGGTTGGTGACTTAGAAGCTATAGAAGATTATCCAAATATCAAAGTAGCTGGAAGGCAAAGCTTCGGAAGTGACGAAGTACTGATAGCTACGCCGAAATGGAACTGGTTGAATTGCCAAAAGCGCCAGAAAGTTGCAAATGCCTTTTCATTGGAGAATGAGGATAGGAAGGTTAAATTCTATGCTGACTGGTGGCAAGGAACAGGCCCAATCATTCCGGAATGGGTAGCAACTAATGACCTAGAACTTGACTAATTCTAAAAATGAAAAAAGGTAACTAAATAAATTCATAAAAATACCAGATACAAAACAATGGGAAATTCTAAAAAATTTGTGAAGCTTAGCAATGATGATATTGCTAAGCTATCACCTGAAGATAAGCTTGGCTATTACGAAAGCATGGCTGCAGAATATGAGAATGCTCTGGCTGAAATTGCTCTTTTAAAAGAAGATAATGCAAACTTCCAGACTACGAATGATGAACTTACAGCTGCTCTTAATAGCGGCCAGTTAAGCATGGCTTCCGGAAAGATCATGATTACTCATGAAGGCAAACAATACAATGTAAACTCAAAATTTGCAAGATGTAATTGCGGCTTCGGACTGAAGAATTACAACATTGACTTCATCTTAGGCAACGTTCCGGCTGAGAATAAAAAAGAGGCTGAGGCTTTGAGGAAATTTCTTCTTGGGAAGAAAAGCGGAATTCTCACTGAAGTGAAGTAATAACAGGACTTAATCATTTAAAAACACGATATGAAAAGATTGAAAAAAAAATACCGCCAGTTCCTTCTTACAGTTACGATATCTGATGTGTTGAGAACTGACGGACTTGATAATCTTCCGGGTATTCAACCAGACATCCTTTATAATGTTGGCGATAACCTGACTACAATACCAGACCTTCCTGCATCGCCTACAACAGATACAGAAAGGGTAACTATAGATGATGACTTTGTAATTGTGGCGGGGAAGCCATTCAAGAAATTAGAAGTTACCCAGGGAACCGGCCAAATAAAAGGTGAATGGATCGGGGATCGAGATGGCGGTCAGTTCAAGCAAACATGCGAAGGATGGATAAAGAAGAGCGTTGCCGCTACGGCGATGTTCCGTCTTATGGCAAACAGTGATGGTTACTTCGTAGTAACAGACATGAACGGAACGAAACATTCCTTAGGCTCACTGAAAAGCCCCGCTCATATAGAAATGAGCGAAACTGATGGCGGCAGGGAAGGTGAAGAAAAAGGCCCGGGATATAAATTTATGATCACAGCATTCTCTGCAGTGCCTGATACATTATTTACCGGAGCTGCTCCAATAGCATAAATTAATAAAATATTCTTAAACATACTTATATGAAAGTTAATGAAGTAAAAGAAAAAATGCCGGCAGAAGTTTTGAAGAAGTTTACTCCTGTTGGTCATAAATCTCACGGACAGATACCCGGACTAAGGTTCTCAAAGGGAGATTTCGGAGAAGTGGATTTTGAAACACTTACAATTGAACGGGCTGAGGAATTGGTGAAGAATAAATTTCCTTACCTGAAAAGCGTAGATGGAAAAATAGAAGAGGAAGTTGAAAAAGCAGAAAAGCAGAAAATAGAAGTGAAGCCTGATGGAAAACAGGAAGATAAGGATGCCCAGAAAAAAGGGAAAGAAGGAGGATAAAAATTAGCATCAGAATTTATATCGATAAAAGCTTCGCAGAAATGCGAGGCTTTTTTTTGGGCGTTTTTCGTGCTTTCCGCTGTATCTTTTTTTTGTGCCTGCAAATACGTTTTTTTTCCTTCAACAGCCACAAGGAATGAAAAGAAACACATTTGCTTTCCACACTATGCATGCGCCTCGAAACCGCTAAAGCTCAAACATCCTCATTCATTACGTTCCCGGCAAAGCCGTACACTTCATTCAATCGTTGTTTGGTTTCTTCGACGCATCCATAGTTTCTCCCCTGAAAAAAAGGATGCCGCTACAATCACTAACGCAATAGGTTTCTCATTATATTTGTTCTGCGACCGATCCATTATAAGAGCTATTGTGCCTAAGTTGGTAAAAATACACCGGGGTAAGGCTTAGGCTTGAAGCTCGATCGGTCGCACGATTTAGCACCCCGGTTACTTTATGGAAGTTACTCCTGCTGAACTGTTTTTTACAAACCTCAATGAAATAAAGGAATTCATACAGTCAAAGTTCTTACCTGCAGAGAGCCTGGCAGAATCAGAATTAGAAGTAACTACTGAACAAATAGAAATTGAGATCAAGGCACATTTCGGGGAAGTAAAATTCAACACAAATGAAATAGTTTTGGCCCTGAAAGAAGCCGGCTTCAAATACGATGTATGCCCAGGAGGCTTGAAATTTATCTGGCTACTAAAATATAAAATTTAGGTTATGATTGTCCCCTTCAAAAATCTGTCCTTTTCAGGGCAGAATTTCTGATATTGCTTTGTAAAATGCCATTAAAAAAGATTTCCGCATGGTTGCGGGGTAATAAGGATTATGTTACAGGTGTTTCACTCTATACACAGTATGGAGAAAATACAGCTCTTAAAAAAACATTCAATTCCGGCCCCAATAGTTATACTATAAAAAAACTGTATGAGGAATTGTCGAAACTGGAACACTCCGGAGACGATGAGGAAATTGTACTGAAGAAAAAAAACACGAAACTTCCAGAAGATATCAAAAAACTAAAATCTAATGCTTTGGATATGTATAAAGACATGAATCATATACATGAGCACTTGGAGGACGAGGGATTAAGTGATGAGCAGAGAAAAAATATGGCGAAACAAATATTGGAACTTGATGATAAAAAAACAGCTGCATTTGAGGCAGTAGATCATTTTGAGGAAAAGGGAACCAGGACTCCTGCGGGTGTAGAAAAAAGCAATAGAGGTAAAGATGTTAAAGAAATGAGCAAAGCCGAACTTATAAAAGCGCTTTCAGCATATCCCACATATATATCAAAAACAAAAAAACAACTGGAAAACAAGGAACTAAAGCCCCAATCAATCGCAACTCTTCAATCAAGACTGCAGCAGTATATAGATGATCTTGCTTACATAAAAAAGGAGCTTGGATTATGACTCTGATAAGCTTCAATGATGTGATAATAAGTGAACAGGAGAATGAAAAAATCAATTATCCTGTTGAGGTGGCCAGGTTTAAAAAAAATACCCGGGCATTACTTATAAAGAACAGGGTAACTTTAGCTGATTCAATTGGAATAATTACTAAAAGCGAGGATATCTTCTTTCTGAACATTGGCCGTTGGAGCGCCCATGATCTGCAGTTTTATATTCTTGAACAAACAGGCCCTGCTGAAGTGTATCTTACTACTTGGGCGATTAGTGAACTTAGCTCCCGTTTGATTCATCAAGGGCTGCAGGACGGTCTTATTACAAAGCTTCATTGCATACTCGACCGCCGTATAGAAATAAGAAATGACAGTAACATAGCATTGCTGAGGCATTCGGCAAGCAGGATATGTTTTGTTGACTGGCATGCTAAAATTATGGTTATACGCAATGCAAACTGGAACATAGCAATAATGGGTACCGCAAACCATTCAAATAATCTAAGGGCTGAAAGCGGGCATATTTATACTGATGGACCAGTATCAAATTATCTGGTTGAAATATTTGAAAAAGTATTTGCAGACAATAAATTATTCCTATGGAGTTAAGTATAGAACAACTGCAGGAGATTGAAAAATGGGCTGGGCTCTGGTACAATCCAGACGAAATTTGTATTGCAATGGGATTGAGTTTTGAAGATATGGAAATTAGATTTTATGACGAAACAGATCCTGTTTTTCAATCCTATCAAAAGGGAAAAATAATTACAGAATCCAAAACCCGGCAGAAGATACAAAAGCTTGCAAGTGATGGGAGTCCATCTGCACAATTACTCGCACATAAATACAGCAACGGACAGAAATGAAATTACTTAGGCAAATACAAGAAACATCCCTCGATAAAATCTCTAAATTTTTGGATGACCCGGACAATCCAGATACGCAACTTAGCCCGAAACTCAGAGAGGAGTTATTATATCTTGATATGGCCGATAACCTCATAACCCGATGGGGCGCTTTAAATCCGACACCTAAACTTTTACTTACCAGGATAAACACCTTACGCACAGCAGAAGGAAAGAAGCCATTTTCAGTACAAACAATTTATAATTATATAAATGATGCTCAGACATTGTTCGGCTCAAAGCGTCGCTTGAACAAACCCTATTGGGTTTATACAATGGTGATGAAAAATTATGAATTGTTTTTAGCTGCTTGTAAGAACGGTGATGTTAAAGGCCGACAAATGGCTAGTAAAGAAATGAGGCTATGGGGAGGCTTTAACAATAATGAAAACGAAATAAGGAAAGAAGATATTGGAGAAAAGAATCAGGTACTAATAATCAATACCCCGACAGCTCCAATCGGTATAGATCTTGATGAAACTTTCAAACTGCCAGTTGAACTATTAGAATACATACAAACAGCTCTGAACCGCTACAATAATGATCAGATGTTTGACAAGCTGGCTAAAATGGCTGACGATGCAGAATATACTTCCTCTTAATCTTAATGCATATCAGCTCCGCAGTGAGTTTATTGCCGCTAAAATAATTATTGATGCATGTGGCAGGGGTACGGGAAAAACAACACGTATGGCCCGCATATTTAAGAAGCTTTCCAAAACAATGCCCGGTGCTACAGCTTCCATGTCAGGGAGGAGTTACATGCTGCTCATAGATAAAATTCTACCGGAACTCAATAAGGGCTTAATCTTAAATGGCTTAAAACCCGGGTACGATTATATTTTAGGAGTAAAGAAAAAACCTTCCTGGTTTGAGGATCCTCTAACTCCCAGATCTTCCTATGAGAGAGGTATATTATTCAAATCAGGATTTTATGTTCATTTAAACTCCTTGGATAAGAATAATAGCAACAGAGGCTCTTCATATGACTTTAACGCTTTAGATGAAGGAGTTGACAATGATTTTAATAAATACATGGAAGAGGTCGCTCCTGCAAATAGAGGAAATATTAAATTGTTTGAGAAACACCCGTTACATCATTCATACTTGATTACTTCATCAAAACCAATAGGGCACAAGGGCAGATGGTTTACTGATTTTGGAGATTACTATGCTAAAGATGGAAATGATTACACACTACGACTAAAGAATATAATAAGGCTGAAACTAGACTTCATCGAGGAAAAAGATTTCAAATTAAAGATTAAAATACTTCAGGAAATAATAGAATTAAAAAAAACTATTATTTGGTATAAGTCTGACAAAGGCGTTTTCTACCAGGAGGCTGATGCATTCGATAATTGGGAAAATGTTGGCTTTGAGTATTTTAATGACCAGAAGGAAATATATAAGTCTGCCCCATTGAAGTACCGAACTGAAATGCTAAACGAAAGTGTTACTGAAGCTCTCAATGGATTCTATCCTAATTTTGATGATAGCAAGCATATCTATTATAATACTGAAGATGAAAACTATATTGCAACTCTGGGTATTAATGCTAACAACAGGAATTTGTTTCAACGCAATTGTCTTTGGGATATTCAATATACCTATGATGGAATAAAGAACTATGACAACGAAGCTGAGTTACTTATATCACAGGACTATGGCGATTCTTGTAATTTCTTAGTTATCGGTCAATTTGACTCTAAATACAATCAATTAAACGTTATAAACGAATTTGTTGTAACGAAGCCTCTTATCATGGACGATGTTTTAAAGTTGTTCACAGAATATTACAAACCTCATAAATGGAAAAACATAAAATACTTCTTCGACCACACTGGTAACAGTGGGGTTGCAAATGATTACTACACATTAGCTGAAAGGGCAAGAAACATATTCATTGATGCTGACTGGAATGTAGAAATGATGACAAAAGGTGGAGCTTTCAATCCAGATGTTAAGTACCAGGACATTAACAGAATACTCATAGAGAATTCAGCCAACACTCAGGAAGATATTAAAGTAAGAATTAATGGCGATAGATGTATTCATCTAAAAAATAGTATCCAGTTCGCCGGGGTTAAAATTCTTGACGGGAAAATAAAGAAGGACAAGGATTCAGAAAAACAAGAAGGCTTCCCGCAAGAGGATGCTACACATGGTTCTGATGCATTTGATATACTTGTGTGCTCTGTTAATGAATTAGATTTCAATAGTGCTTTCTTCTCAATAACTACTAATTGAATATATATATGTAGCCCTGCGGGGGATTTAATAAGGACGCCGCTTTGCGGTGTTTAATTGTTACATTGAGTATTAGTACATCATAACACTATTATATATTCTGAAATTACATAGGTAGCCCTACGGGGGATTAGATAAGGACGCCGCCTTGCGGCTTTCACTGTGTTCAGTCTGTTAGGGTTTCACTTTTAAATCCACTTCCTTTTTTGTGTTGCAATGCAATTGCATTATTTCGACAGGGGCAGGCGTGCATAGTCATGCATATTTTTAAAATTGAATTGCATTTTGCAATTTAATAACCTGAAAACCAATGAAATAACTATAAAATAAATTGAATAAAAATTTGGAGAAATCAAGATTATTTTAGATATTTATAGTGCTTATTATTTAATCATTTAAACAAAAAAACGTTATGAAAAATGACAAAAAAGACGCTCCCGTAACGGTTGAGCAAAAGGACAAAACAGCTTTAGAAGTTGTAAAATCCGAAACTCCAAAAACAGAAGTTCAATTGCCACCATTTATGCGGGTGGTGAAATCTGTTAAAGAAAATTTCCAACTCCTAAACCAGTGGGAAAAGTTGGATGAAACAGAAAAAGAACTTGATAACTTCACTTTTGGTGGCGACAAACTAAAAGAAGCTGTAACAATCAAAGACAGTGAAGGTCACCAGTTCAACACTTCAAACACAGAGTTAATACGCTTAATGACAGACGTAGCCAAAAATTACGTTTCTGAAAAAAAAGCTGATATAGCTCAAAAACTGGAAGTAGCTCAAAAATTAGCTGCATAATAATCCGCTTCAATTGTCAGGCTGTAAAAACAGCCTGACTTTTTTTCACTCTAAAATTTATTACAATGAATAAGGAAAGTTTATATAAATACGTCAATGAATCAATTCTAAAACTGATTGAGAACAATTTACAAGGAAACCCGCAGAGATGGATTAACATAAAAGGGGGTAGGCATCAGAACCCAATAACAAATACAAGGTACAAAGGGATAAATTTACTATTGTTGAGTATCTCATCTTGGATTTCAGGTTATTATGTGAATAATTGGTTTACATTAAATCAGGTAAATCAGAAGGAAGGAAAAGTAAAAAAGGGAGAACATTCGACGCCTATCATTTTTGCTGATAAAATGTTCATTCATAACTCAACAGGTAAAATAATTTACCAGGTACACTATGAGGAATTGAAACCAAAGCAACAGGAAGAATATAACAAAAGATGGTTCAACAGGGCTTATCATGTTTTTAATGTAGCACAGGTGGATATACAAGGTTATGAAGAATGCGATGCAATCCCAAAAATATCACTTGTCGAAATTGATAGCGCCGCCGAAAGTCTTGTTTTATCTTCTAATGCAGTAGTAGATAACAGAACCATTAACAAGGCTTATTATGATAGGGTTGCAAATTCTATTTCAATACCTAAAAGAGAACAATTTAATGGCACTGGGGATTACTACTCTACTATCTTCCATGAGTTAATACATTGGACTGGGCACGAAACCCGGTTAAACAGGCTGCAGAGTACAAGCTTTGAAAGTGAACATTATGCTTTTGAAGAATTGGTTGCCGAACTTGGAGCAGCCTACCTTTGTGCATATTTTGGATATGATAAGATGATGACTACAAACGCTGATTATCTTCGCTTATGGCTTAAAACTATGAAGGAAGAACCTACATTTGTTTTAAAGGCAGCAGGAGCAGCGCAAAAAGCTACTGAACACCTTCTTTACTCTTATGAATTGATGCAAAGAGCAGCTTAAAAACAATAAAAACAGGCTATTTAAGCGCCCCTTTTTGGGGTGCTTTCCTGTGTAAAAACTCCTTTTTCTTTTCTCCTTTGGGCAAAAGAAAAAGGAGCAAAAAGAAAGTCAGTGTTGGCTTGTTCGCTGTGTAGACTGCCTACCACTCAATTTCAGTAGCTTCCCCGCATAATCAATTACTCCCTTATACTTGTATAATATCTCCCCTCCAATGATCATTTGAATTTTAGCTATGCCAGCTGTAGTATATGCCTTGTTCACATGAGAAAGGTCCAGTAGGCTCGGCTGCATTTTCTTTATTCTGAACTTTCCTATTTCAAATCCTTTCAATTCAGTTCTTTCTCCCTTATCGTAATTTGCACCTATACCAGTAATAGTTTGCCTTAGCTTCTTTACTTCAATCCCAGGATGAAATTCGGCCATGTAATTTTTATCAATAAAGGTTTTTGATGCGCCAGTATCAATGAGGCAATTGATTTTTTTCCCCTCTATTTTCCCGTTAACAAATAACAATGAACCACCAGGTGGAATCCTTCGGATTTTAAGTTTGATATTCATACGGCAAAACTAAGCCATAGCCAAGCTGCCTTATCTGTCCTTTTCAAGCAAGAAATGAACAAACAATTTTGTACTGTGTGAATACTGAAGTGATCGCTTTAGCAGAAATACTAAGAATAATGGATGAAGGCGAAACCTTTTCCATCAGGTGGGTAAAGTATGACAGGAAGAGAGATACCGGTGGAGATGTTGTGGAATTAAAATTTGCTAAGAAGATTGGAAAGAATTCTGAAGGTGATGAAAAAAGGTTTGTTGCTACCAAGAAAGGGAAAAAAGTTATAAGCAGAAACCCGGATCACTTTAAAAATTTCACTCGGAATATTAAGAATATGGCCAATGGAAAAACGATTAAGATCCATTGCCGGCTAATTACTTTTTTCAACGGTAAAAGGGTAAGATATTGAGCAGGAATAATTCAAATTTCGAAATGGTTGCAGTGGTTGATGGAACCAGCAATTATTTATTTTCCTTCGGCGGATCGTCAGCAGCTTCCTTTGCATACCCCTCAAATTTCAAGACCTCAAAAATAAATATACCACCGCCAAGCTTTGAATTTTCCACAACAGAATGGATGTCCTGGGGTGATGCCAACGATAGACCTAATAAAATAAAAGACGAAACTTCCAAAAATGCATATGCATTATCGCTACTGCATAATCACATTATCCCTTCGCATTACGGTAAGGGTCCTGTTCCAATAAAAATAGATGACAAAGGAAACCGGGTTGCATTTTGGAACGATGAGCTGAGGCGCTTCTGGAAAATTTGCGATATCCCAAGATTACAGAAACAAATTGTATCGGATGTAGAATGGATGGCCAACTATTTTCCTGAGCTTGTATTGGATAATGCAGGTAAAAAAATTGCTTACGCAAGAAGGCACTCTCCCTGGAAATCCCGTTGGAAAAAACAAAATGATAATGGCGAGTCAGAGTTGCTCTACATTTCTTCGGATTTTCCTTATATGGCTTCTGCTAGTAATGTAGCGGAAATCCAAACCCTAGACTATGACCTCCCTTTGTTGGATTTTACTAACAGGGCGCATAAACCGGGAGATTCATTCTCTCTTCAAACCCAACTAAAAGAAACTGACAGAGAATACTATGATGAAGCCCCCTGGCATCCGCTAATTGATGGCTGGCTTCCGATAGCCAACGGTTACCCTTCAATTTTAAAATACATGGGCCTACATGCTATGCATCCAAAGTTTCATGTACAGGTTGATCTTGAATATTTTGAAAAGAAGGCAGAACTGGAGGGGGCAAAAAAACTCACTGGAGAATTATTCAAAAAATATTTTGAAGAGTTGAAAACAACTCTTAACACTTACATAGCAGGCATTGAAAATGCAGGGAAAACAATAATAACTCCCAGAGGTTTGTTGATGAAAGCCGGAAAAGAAAGATGGGAGGTTAAAATAGAGCCTATAAAAAGTGAGAGTGATGGCGCCCAGTACCTAAACAATTATCAAGCGAATGTTGAAATAGTACAGGGCATGGGCCTGCATGTATCTTCCACAGGCAGAACCAAAGGGGGAAGTGAACAAGGCAGCGGAAGCAGCTTGTTCCAGTCATTCGCTATAAACATGGAAATGCAACATTATAAACGAGAAAAATCCCTCAAGTGGCTTGAATTTGTAAACGAGGTCAATGGCTTTGGCGCAGATGGATTTATGTATATAGATTTTCCAACACTTATGAGTAATCCAAAAACAGAAGATCTTCCTGAGCAAGAATAAATATGAAACTATTCCACACAGGCGAAACCGGAGCAGAAGAACTGAAAAATTATATCAGCTCTAATATCTCATTCACAATTGAGAACATGGAGCCACAGATTAATACTGTGATAAATAAATTTGTTATTGATGTATTAGGGAAAGATGAATTCGATTCGCTGAGCGATAATTTCGACGACGATACCCTCACACCTGAACAGGAATTGCTGCTACCCTACTGCCAAAACATAATTGCAAACCTTGCGGCACTGTCTCATACAAACATAGGAGCTGTATATTTTTCATCAATGGGCATCAGTGTTCCACAGAGCGACAAGGGCCTCCCGGCCAGCCAGTGGCGCCTGATCGATATAAAAAATGATTTTGCCTATACCGGGTTCAATGCAATAGAGGAATTGCTGAACTTCCTTTGGGAAAGCACAGCGGGTGATTATCCTGATTGGGAATCAAGTGATGAGAGGGCAAATCACCGGGAGTTGTTTATTCTAACTGCAAAACAATACAGCAAAAGCTTTTGGATTGATGATTCTTACCAGCTCTACAGGATGCTTAAGCCAAGCATTCGTATGGTCGAAAAATACTATGTCAGGCAATATCTAGGGAAAGAGTTATACTATGAAATAAAACAGCAGATACTGGATGATGACGTATCTGATGAAAATTTAGTATTGCTCGATGACTTTATAAGACCCGCAGTGGCATTACTTTCTTTTTCAGACGGCGCCCCAAGGTTACGTATAAATGTTAGTGATTTTGGGATTACTGAAAGATCGATTGGAGACAGACAAAGTATTGATGTAAAAAAACCTGCTAGCTCAGAAAGTTACAGTGAGGGTGTAATGTCAAGCCTATCAAACGGGCAAACCATCCTCACTGAAATGAGAGAATACTTGTTTGAAAATTTCACTGACTACCCATTGTATGAAGAATCTGATGCTTATGCCAGCCGCCTGGCAGAGGAGGAAGAAATTCAGGAAGATGGCGATGACATAAATAATGCAGATGATAAAGTAATAGGATTATTCTAATATAAATAAATTGATATGAAAATTAACAAATCCATTCTTATATCCAAAACACTTTGGGTAAACGTTGCTATGTGCATTTATGCCCAGCTTGTTAAAGATGGTGCTTTAGAAATGACCGATGAAGAGTTTTCTTGGATGATGCTCATTGTTAATGCCATAATGCGAAAAATTACAAAAACACCTGTGCGACTATTATGACTAATGATGAAATGTACAAGTTGCTCAACGAGCGGCTAACCAAAATTGAGGCGAAACAAGATGTATATCTTCAGGATATTACCGAACTGAAAACAAAGAGCGGAATGATATCAACCTTGGTATCTGCAATAGTAGGCGGGTTGGTAGCCTTCATTGTTTCTCTGTTTAAAAATTAAATTATTATGGTTAGAAATTATGAGGATAAGGAGTTAATTGACCGGGTTAAAAGCCTCCCTTCTTTTATCTATATGCCGAAATACCTCCTGATTGGCGTAAGAAGTAGAGAAGATGTATTCAATCAATTTGACGACAAATTTTATTTATTCATTGAAAGCACTTTCAAGGTAACTACTTCCGGAACAACAAACCCTGGAAGCAAATCATTATTAGGCGGTTGGCTAAATACCAACGGAAAGGGATCAGCAATTATTAAAGCAGATGAAATATATTACGATGTATACCGCCACGGACTGCACAAGGGAAGAATGGAAGCATTGCGTCAGGTAGGTAACATGAAATATTACCGGGATGATAACAATAATGAATTATCCGAAGAAATAGGGGAAGTGACTGAAGGGAATTACTTTACTAACTTCCACTTTAATAGTTACGACTTGGTAACAAACATCAAAAAATATTTTATCAATGGATGGAGTGAAGGATGCCAGGTTGCGAATCAGCTTGATAAATACAAAACAATTTTAGCTCTTACATACAACCATGTTGTAAGCTATGCTTTGCTTAAAGAATTTTAAGATACAGTAAGCAGCGGCTGTCCCCCGGTTTTTAGGTGTGAAATCCTTTTTTCCCGGGGGTTTTTCTGTCCTTTAATTTCAGCTGTGTAGTTTGCTCTTTTGCATAAAAAATACAATGAAAAAAATTCTTTTATTTCTCTTATTATCACCATTCCTCAGCTACTCACAATTTATTGGCTTCAATGGAGCTGGGTTTTTTGAAAACCAAACTGCGCAATCGGATGCTTGGCTTCAGGATGCCGTAGGCAACGAAGCCTTTACCCTACGAGTTCCCGGAGGCGCAATAGTGAAATTCGCAGATCCGCTTGCTGCGGGTGGATGGGGTATAACACATGCCTCTATAGATTCAATTCTTGAAAAATACGGGAGCGATGAGGAAGAAGAACTTTCCGGCGCCAATGAGAAATGGAAGAGAAAGGCTGACGAACAGCCTGCAACAAGTTATTTGAATAATGTTATAGCGATGCAGAAGAAGTATCCACACATGAGGGTAATATACTGCTGCAATGTATTCATCTCTCCTGAAGCAGCATTATACCCGGTTGATTATTTACTTAGCAATGGGGTGAATGTGGTAGGAGTAGAGTTGGGAAACGAAACATATTCCCAATTCAATCATATTTTCGACGATTACAGAAAAAGAACAGAGCCTCTCGCAGAGTTACTTCGTTTCAAAGGTATCACCGTATATCATCCCGTTCCTGCAACCGGGGTTCGAACATCAAAAAAACATGAAGCATGGATAGCCGCATTGAAGGCGGTTATAGATGTGCGGGATGGAGTAGTATTCCATCCTTATTACGATGCCAGAGAATTCCCTGCATTGAAACAACCTGTAGACACTGCTGCTGCATTCTCGCAAATACAGAATTGGGATTTTGATGATCAGTTCAAGAAAATGAAAGCGCAATTCCCTAATATAAAAAAATTCATTGTTACTGAATGCAACAGTCAACCATCTGCGCTCATTGGCAATACTGAGTTAAATGCTTTCCTCGTTTCAAGACTTTTTGAAGCAGGGAAAAACAACTTTTCAGACTTCTGTCTGCATTCAGGAGTAGCGCCTGATAAATATGGGATGATTTACGGAACAGAGAGGAAAACCGGGCAAAAAAGAAACACCAGTTATTTTTCTTTTTTGCAACAATTGAATGCTGTGCCATCAGAAACGGATACGATTATAGAAAATTGCAGAGATACATCTTACGTCAGTTATTATTCCCCTGTAATTACACAGGTAAATAACTACGATACAGTTTGTATAAAGAGGTTTTTAAGAAAGAAGATGTGCTTTGTTTATGTTGCTGATGTATCATATGATACGATATATAAACCCATTTATGAGACAAAACAAATTTGTGATACTACTATATTCATTCCTTCAGATACAATTCCTGATGAACCAACAGATACAATTCCCGGCAACACCGGAACATGCCCTGCTACCTACAACCTGGATAATGAGTATTGTAACAGTGGCAGAAATGATGATTACCTGCATGATGAACGTTTCCTGAATCCTGATGGAAGTTTGAAATGTGAAGATCCTGTGGTGGAATTTGACCACCAGATATATCCAAAATTTGAAAAAACAGTAATTCCTGATCTTGCTGCACAAACCGGAATTACTATTGATGTAGATAACATCAATTTTTATATAACAAACCCAAATACAGGCGAGGTAGCTGTATTTGTAGATATATTTAATTGGTGCAAAAATGGAAAGCGCTACATATTCAATACAAATAAAGAACTAGCTGCCATATGGCCGGAGTTCAAAGGGCAAAGGTCAGTAGTGTTTCCTGTAGAGATGATTGACATGGAAACAGGAATAAGCGTATCCATTCTTTTCAGAGATCATAAAACCATGACTTTGACAATGACAGGATTATGATACCTTGCTCATTCGGGATGAATACAAACGGAAGATTTCCGTGGATAGAAAGAAAATTCAACTGGCACTTCAAGGTGCCGGTTGAATTTAATGACCTGACAGAAAGAGATATTCTTTTCCTTGCTTCAGAATATCCCTGGCAGCTTGACGAAGGCTTTTATAAAAGAATAATCCACCACCTGTGTAATTTCCCCAAACGAAAAATATTCGGATTGTTTGGGTATATATTCCTGCGCACCGAACCGGAAGCAGTTTATCAGCTCTACACAAACAATTTCAATCCGGACCCGGAAAAATGGTTATTCAACTGGTTACTCAAAGAACCTGAAGGTTATAAATCTATTATTTCACATTTTAAACTGAACGGTACAAATTATGTTTCTCATACACCTGGCTTGAGGAATATAACAATAGAGGAATTTGCTGAAGCTGAGCAATTTCTTGATATGATGATTAAAAATCAAAATTTAGATCCGCTCGAAAATTTGTGTGCTGTACTCTTCAAACCAGAGTTTGAAGTTTTTCAGGTAGATGATTGTTACAAACGGGCAATTGCATTTGAGCAGCTGAACCGTGAATTAAAAATTGCTGTCTACCTGCAGTACCGGGCGCAACGCCTGTATATGATCAACCATAACAGGAAAATGTTCAGGAAACTCAATCCTGAAAGCATGGCAAAAAAAACGGATACCTGGAAAGATATCATTAACGACCTCTCTAATCATTTTACAGACGTTTCAAAAGTGAAGAAAAGCCTTGCATGGGAAGTATTTGAATGGATACCTCATGTAAATAAAAGGGGGAAACAGATGGAGGAAAAATTAGAAGCCGCTAGGCTGAAATCCCAAAAACATAATACAAAATAATGTAAAGGCATATAATAACCAAGGCTGTGATCACAGCCCCCTTAAACTTATTGTTATCTATCTGCCGCATATACCTTCTGTCCTTTTGTACACAAAAATCTAAAAATACTTTTGATTATGCTAAGTGTCGAAACTGAGGCTGTAAAACCGGTTGATTCAGAACTGTACAATGCTGACATAAGACAGTGGGCCAGTACTGAATTATATGAAAAATCAATTTCAAGTATTGTAACAGATACAGGAAAAACAAGGGAAAGCATTGGAATTGGCTTTCGGAAAAATGGGGAGGAAATAGAAAGAATTGGGATAGGTTTTGAACGCACGGGAATTTATATCGAAACTGGAGCACATACCGGTGCAGGTGGGCAGAAGGGAAGTACCTGGTACCTGCATGGTTTAAAGAGATCTACCAATCCGTTAAGCTTTGGAAAAATGGGAACAGGAAACCGGCCAGCTAAGCCTTGGCTAAATCCAACACTCGACGAAGCTACTCCGAAACTTGCCCAGCTCGTAACAAATTATTATGCTGATGCTACAATTAAAACAATCAAAATAACCAATGTCTGAAATTGCGCAAAGCAGGAAAGTAAATGTATTTATAAACAATACACAGGCTAAAGGATCCATAAAAGAAATGGAAGCTGAAGTGCGTAAGTTCACTAATGAATGGAAGAAAGCAAAAGCAGGAACAAAAGAGTATGATGATACCCTGAAAAAACTTACTGACAAAAAATCTGAACTTGACTTTCATAAAAATCAGATAAAGAATTTTTCATTAGCATGGAAAAGCGTCCACAATGAAGTGGATGCTACAACTTCGAGAATAAATGCAAACACTGCGGCGCTGAATAAAAATGCAGCAGCTTGGAAGAAGAGCGGAAATGATGCTTCAGCTTCCACTAACCGTGCCTTGACAAGTGTGAAAAAACTGAATGCTGAAACCTCAAAAAGCAGAACAGTATGGCAGGAAATGCTCTTCCAGGGAAAGGTCTTTGGCGGGCTTGCGCTGGGCTACCTTGGGGTAACTGCAGTATTATCAAAAATCGGAAGCGGTGTTCAGAATGCCTTAAAAATGAGCGATGCTCTTGCAGGGGTGCAAAAGACAACTGGAATGACAACTGAGGAAGTTGAAAAACTGAATGACCAGTTTGGCAGCTTCGATACAAGAACAGCAAGAACAGAATTGTTAGCGCTTGCGAAAGAAGGCGGCAAGCTGGGAGTTGCTAAAGAAGATATATTAGGCTTTGTACGAGCTGCAGATAAAATCAAAATTGCACTTGGTGAAGATCTGGGCGATGATGCAATAAATAGCATTGGTAAAATCGTAAACATCTTCAAGCTTAAAGACCAATTCGGGCTTGAAGATGCAATGCTCAAAGTGGGAAGTGCAATTAATAGTGTAGGCCAAAGCAGTGAAGCCAGCGAAGGATACATTGTAGACTTCCTGAACCGGATGGGAGGTATTGCACCACTAGCAAAAATTTCAGTTACAGATATTATTGCCTTGGGAAGTGTTTTGGATTCGCTTGGCCAGACGAGTGAAACTTCCAGCACAGCCCTGAGTAAACTATTCATTAAAATGGCAGATGATGCTGAAACCTATGCAAAGTTTGCCGGAATGAGTACGCAAGAATTTATTGACTTGCTCGACAAAAATGCTTTGGAAGCTTTTCTCCGGGTTCTAGAAGGTGCAAATAAAACAAGTAATGGATTAGTTGACCTTACAGCTTCGCTTGGTGAACTGGGAATTGAGGGTGGCCGTGCAACAGGAGTATTCGGCACCCTCGCCAACAATACTGATGAGGTAAGAAAAGCAATGAGTTTTGCAAATGAAGAATTTGAGAAAGGAAACTCTATCAATAAAGAATTTACTACAAACAACACTACACTTGCTGCATCATTCGATAAATTGATGAAACGTATTAATGGTTACATCATGAATAACGACCTAACTAAATGGTTAACACAGGCTATTGATTATTTAGGTGATACCAGGAGAGAATCACAAAAGCTGACAGATGAATGGAAATTACAAAAAGAAGCTTCAGAAAACCTTGAAGCTAAAATGCGTCCTTTATACCAACGTTATAACCAACTTACCAATGCAAGTTTATTGAGTAAAGAAGAACAAACTGAATTAAGAAGTATTATTGATCAGATAGCTGCAGCAATTCCCACTGCTGTAACAAAATGGGATGAATATGGTAATGCGATTGCCATAAGTACAGGAAAAGTTGTTGATGCAATTCATGCAAACAAGCGTATGGCTGAACTCCTAAACGCAGATGCTATTAAAACTTCAAGGAAAGAGATTGAAAAAATGCAGAACGACGTTAAAAAACTAGTAGAAGAATTAAATGCAGGAGGCAAAAAACAAACAACACATGGAAGACAGGGAAGCTATACTGAATTATTGAAGTTTGATGATGAAGAAGCTAAAGAACAACTTGCCATAATTCAAGGCTTCAATGCGCAAATCGTTAATTCGTTCCTGAAGTTAGAGCAGGAGCTTGGACAATCTTTATCTGGAGAAGACCAATTTGCGATGCAGAAAGCTGCACAGATGGCAAATATAAGTCTGGATGCATACTTTGGAGTGGTGCAGGAAATAAAAACCACAACTGAAGATGCCATTAAAGAAGAAGAGAAATACAGAACTGAGGAAGAGAAAAAAGAGCTTGAAAAAAGAACACAGAATTATCAAGCCGAAAGTGAACGGTTAAAGAAATTCATAGAACAAAATCAAAAAGTTTTGTTTCTCAATTCATTAAATGAAAATGAAAAGGAGATCCAACAAATAAAAGACAAATACGCTGAGGAAATAGATCTCGCCAAAAATCACAAAGTACTATTAGTTGAAATAGAAGAATTGATGAATGCCGAGATAGCGGCAAAGAGAAATGAACAGCAGGTAAAACTAGTTGCTGAACAGGAAGCTTTCCTCCTTGAATTAGAAGCCCTCACTTATGATGAAGAACAAAGTGCTATTGCTAAAATCAATGCAGAGTTTCAAAACTTGTACGATACACTTGTTAAACTCGGGCTTGCAAATGATCATACCGTTCAAAACATAATGGATGCATGGGATAAGGCTCTGCAGAATTTTAATGAGGCGAAAATGCTGGCAATTGGCGAAGGTATTGCCAAGGGCCTTGAAGCAGCATTCTCTAAAGTGAATAAAGCAGCAGAGCAATCTGGAAACAAACTAAAGGAAACGGATGAAAACATAATAGCGTCAAAACAAGCCCTGGCTGAAGCTACTTTTTATGCGGGCGCTGCAGCTGTAGATAGTGCCAATGAAGAAGTAAGTGCAGCAAAATCTGTTCTGAATGCTATCAAACAGGAAATAAAAGCTTACATAGCAAAAGCTATTGCAATACAAATTGGGAAAATACTTGCAAAAGTGCCATTCCCATTAAATATTGTTTTGGCGGGTATCGCTGGTGGAGCTGTATCAGCATTGTTGAATAAAGTACTTCCAACTTTTGCTCAGGGAGGATTTACTCATGATGCCAGGATGTATATTGCCGGGGAGAAGGGTCAGGAATATATTGCCAGCAATAAACAAGTAAACGACCCTGTGACAGGCCCGGTTATTCAGGGCTTGGAATACCACAGAACCACCGGAAGATATCCTGATTGGATGACAAGTTCAGGATATGCCCCTAATTCAAAATTTATTACTTCTTACACAGGAGGAAATAATGGATCTTATCAATCTAACACTACTGCGGAAAGGGGAATACTTCCTAAAGATTATGCAGCTTCAAATTCCACTGAATTGAGCAGGCTGATTTCGTTACTGGAGAAATTAGAAAAAAACGGCCTTAGAGCTTATTTTGATTCTGATGAACGCTGGAGAACCTTTAAAGAACTTGAGCGTATTGAAGAACTTGAAAAGCGAAGCAGGAAATAAAAATCATTCAATGTATTCTATAACCATGTAGCCGCTGTCAATCGTTTTTGATTCGTACAAAGTATCATCTAGGAATAAGTAGGCGACATCAGAGCCTAAACCATCAAAAGATATTGTATTTACCTCAACCCGTGCATGCACAGGGTGGTTCATATAAAAAGTTGTATCGAATTCATTATCAGCGATTATGTAATTATCTGTAACAATCTCATTGCCCTGAGCATCCAAGTAAGTAATAGTTGAATTTTGTGAGACCGTCCAATACCTCACTTTCACTGTGTCTTCTACTATCGGCGGTTCGGTTTCATTGCAGGAAAAAAACAATACTAGTACAGCGATGGGAAATAGTTTTTTCATAGCGTTTTTTTTTACAAACCTAACAAATTTTCTGCCTGAAAAAAATAACCCGCCTAGATTAAGCGTGTTTTTTGTGTCCTTTTCAGGTGATAGCAATTGCACTAATCTTGTTTTGTGGGAGTGGTAGTTCCGTTAACATGGGAAGTTTACAAGGCACAGATGAAGGATATCTGTGAGAAATCCGTTGATCTTGGCCCGGGACAGTTCTGCACTTTTGATGACCGGGAATTTCTGGATAATGTAAAATCTAAAAAAGGAAAAGTTATGGTACTGGAAGCAGTTAAATACCGTGACAGCGACACACATTCTGCTTTTGACGGTGAATACATGGATTGTGCTTTTTCCGTTTACGGTATTGAAAAACCCGGAGACTTTGCTGCAAATGATACTACTTTTTCAGAATGTAAAGCAATAGCCCGGAAAGTGATAACCAGGATAAGAAAAAATGCATATCCGGAATTTTTAACTATCCCCGCACCTTTCAGGACCTTAAAAAGGGAAACCACAAGGGGGGCTTTTACCCGTGTATCCGCCGATGGGAGAATAGGGTACACATGTGATTTTACTTTATTCTACCAGATTTCAAATGAATATAATAACGCAGACTGGACTGACTGATGGCACTTACACTAACACAAGCACCCGCATTAATGAACTTTGTTCGCAACCCGATAGAAGTAAAATTCACTACGGATAACTACGTTACTACAGCAGGTGTAAAGTACACCATCGCATTGAATTGGAGTGCTGCACCTGCGGATGCAACAAATGACCTTGTTATTACCTATAACGGGCAAACAATCACACTCATATCAGTTGACCCTACGGCTATGATATATGACGGTCTTCACATTCGATTTAAAGCCGGCGCTGACTCAACTGTTCAGTGGGTAACAAATAAAGCTCTCCTTGATATTAAAGCGAATGAAAAATTAGCTGGTGATTTTGATATTAGCATAGATCCATTAGATGGAAGTAAAATAATATTCCAGGAAAAGTTAGCTGGAAGTGTAACTGGGTTTTCTTTTGATGAAATACCCGGCACTGCAGTAGAGGAGGATGAGGAAGCCGGAGTGGCTGAGGTGAGAAGGGAAAACTTTCATGTAATGCTTGACATTGAGTACACAGGCGACACCCTACTACAGGAAGATTATTTACTTCTCACATGCGAATGTGAACGCACTCCCGGAAGCGACGTTGAATTTTATGCAAACATTGAAAAAAAGCTTAGGCCATTTCTTAGTTATGAATTACCTGAATTTGATGCTGAGATTGAAAACAATTTGCTGAGTGCCGGAACATTCAGATTTAGATATTATGAATATTACGGCAGCCCTGCTGCAAAACAATACATATATGAAACGCCATGGTACGGGTTGCTTCTTGGCGGACTGCATGCACACGACTTTCCACAACATACATATTTTGATGACTACGCAACTCTCAACCTGTTTCTCACAAATCAAAGCAGGAGCAAAAACATAACTGAAGACCAAAAAGAATTCCTGGCAATACTTCGGATGCCGGAAATTACCGTTTATAATTATGCCCTGGAGGTAATAATATATTATGATGATGAGACAAATGAAACCGTTCATCTTTATGATACAGCCTTCAATCAAACTCTTGATGGAAGAATAATTCCGGAAATACTTTGGGCCGAAACTTCATATACATATATAGTTGACCCATCTGCATCTGGTACAGTTGTGAGTTACAGGGTTCGTTTTGTTTCATATGACAGTGAAACTGAAATTTATACCGGCAGGAGTGAATGGTTTTATTACACTATGCAAGCAAGCAAACCACAACATACCAGGTACTACTTATTAAGCAACCCGAAAGGATTTTTTGATACACTTCGTACAACGGGAGAAAGAAGTGAGTTTGCAGATGTTGAGGGCACTGAACTGGAAAACTATTTACCGGCAGATTATTCTATCCGTGATGGAATATATTCAAATACCATAACCAAAGCCAGGCAAAATTTTGTACAAAACAGTGGATGGTTGGAAGGACCAGATGTGTCCAGGTACCTTTCTGAACTTATGATAGCTGAACATTTATATGAGATAGTAGAAGATGAATTTATCCCGATTACAATTTCAAGAAAAAAATTATTGCGGCACAAAGACAACCAAAATTTATGGAGCATTCAGTTTGAATATTCCTACTCTCAAAACTTTATAGCCAATAATGGATAGAATAATCGTTAACGGGCGGGATCTTGTGTTGGATGACAATTGGTATTTGCCGCTGATGAGCGAAAACCCTGTATTTATAGATAATGGCATACCCGGACTTTGGAGCCTACCTGCAACTATTCCGAATGATGATGCTGGCATAAACGCAAGTATATTAGGTTATCCTCACCAACCTGATGTGATCATAATAAATAAGCGAAAGTTCAATGACGTAAAAATAATCCTCGGTAACGGGCTGCAATTTTTAACACAGCTTTCAGTACTGAGGGGAAGCGAAAATGGTTTTGAGATTACTATAAAAACAGACCTCTTTCCTGACATCCCAGGTTTCACAGATAAAAGCCTGAAAGAGATCTATGATGAAGAAATAGATATCATTAATCCCCCGGATGTTTTTTTTCTTGTTACTGTTGATTTTGGCGCAAGCCCGGCACCGGATTTAACCTATCAACTTTGGTTTGACGGGGAATTTTTTGAATACACCAGCTCAGGTGGTGAACTGGCTTTTGCTATCATAAGCTCTATTATAGTGGACATGGAAGCTTCCGGGCTTAGTGTAGATATTGACACAACTGTGGGCGCTGTTTTTGAACTCACCATAACCCAGCACACACCGGCACCCGATGTTTTTCTTGATATCTCTAATGTGTTAAGCTTTAGTTCTGGTTTTACAAGTGTATCAATAGACTGGACGACTTGGATAAAAGAAATGCATGATGACCTGCATGAAGAAATAACAACTATTTCTGAAAACGATTATTCATATGCACCTTACACATTCTTTCCTGTAAAAAATGACAGGCTCTACGACACAGGAATAAACGATGATTACATCGGTTACATGAATTGTTATAACTGTGCCATCGCAGTTGAGCGATTCGAATTTAATTTCAGAACGGGGGTTGATTATGAAGGACACAAATATCCCTATGTACCATTCATATACTTTAAAAAATTATGGGAGATCATATTCACTGACAACGGCATTACTACCAAGGGCGACATACTTGATGCTGTTGGCTTTTCCCAAATGACTATTTATAACACATTTACACTTGACAGAAAATTGGTTGCCCCGGAGACAAGCGGTGAACCTGACATGTACTATATCTCATGCAGCTTCAATACCAAAGATCATTTGCCCGACATGACTGTAGCAGAATTCCTTGATGGATTCAAAGAGCTTTTTAACTTATATTTTACTTATGACGTTACCACAAAAACGCTGACAGTCAGACAGAGAGAACCTATCCCAGAAGAGAAAGCATTAAAAGACTGGAGAGAAAAGAAATTTTTGAGTAAGCCAATTCTAGAATATGTTTATAACTATGGTGTTACACTTAACAGTGAACAAGACACGGATGATGAAATAACTGATCACTATTACAAACAACATGATGCATACATTTATGAAGAAGGGGTTTTAGAAAAAAAATGTATTTTCAGTTGGCCCCAAATGTTGGGGGAAATAGCCGCATTCACAAAACTTCACCCTGCAGACGAATATGCTAACTGGAAAGTACCGCATGTAAAGCAACTGGGAAGCAGCAAAGCTTATGAAACTTATAATCCTTTTTCCCCCAGACTATTATTTTACAGGGGATACCAGGAAGTAATCGGCGAAGATTCACAATTGTATCCATACGCCAGTAATGATGACCTAGGAGTGGGGGAAACAATAGATATGGAAGATACAACACCTGTCTTCAACCTGACCTTCATCTGGGAAAGGATGTTCAGTAATTATTATAAAAACTGGCTGCGGTTTACCAATGCTTATGTTATAGTACGCTGTGAATTTGTACTAGACGAGAACGAAATTCAATTGTTTCTTGAAAATCCAGAAACACTCTATTCATTCAGGAGTATAAAAGGAATTCTAAAAAGCTACAGGATAACCGGGAAATTTCAGTCCTTCTTTGCTGTGGAAGTTGAACTGCTGGGGGCTATTATAGTTCTATAATTTCACTGTCATTTTTCCATTTTTGTGCAATAATTTTTTGTTTTCTGCGTATTACATTCCTATCTAACCATAAAAACCGCTACTATGGAAAATGAGAGTAATATCCTTGTGTCAGGCTCGACGCTCTTCGACCTAGATAAAGCCTCTTCTAATGTCCTAAATGTTTTGAAAAAAAGAAACCCTTTTGATACACATTTACTACTACAACAAATTCAAATTGTTCTTTATGAAAAGTTTTTTTCTAATGAATATCCAGCTCATGATCACCTTCAGCAGATTGATTTGCTGAAACAATTGGATGCTGCACTTCAGGATTCTCAATTATAGGAAACGTAAACACGTCCATGAGGTTCATCTTTTGATTTACCTCATCTTCATGCATATGAATGTATACCATTGTTGTCTCAATTTTGGAATGACCCAAAATCTTCTGAAGGTGTTCTATCTTTCCCCCGTTGATCAGGTATTGCATAGCGAAGGTGTGCCTGGCAATATGGAATGTAATTTTTTTCTTCAGGCCAGCCATCCAGGATATTGTCTTCATATGTTGTTCCACTTGCTTATCACTACGAAGATTAAATAAATTTCCCCTCCTGCCTTGAATTAAATGTTTTGCAGGTATAGTAAGCGCAATTCGTTGGAGTCCTTTTGTTCTTTTAGTTTTTTCAGGTTGAAAAACAATTTCATCATTTATGATATTGTTTTCATGTAATTCCCTAAGATCGGAAATTCTAAATCCGCCACCCAGGCAGGAAAACAAATATGCAGCAAGGGTTTCTTTCAAGTGCCCAGATATATTATGAGATCCATATAAGGCAATCAAAGCATTCATTTCTTCAGCGGTATTCCATTGACGGAATGTTTTCTTCGACACGATTCTAAAATTTTCATAAGGATCTTCAAACCTGATGCGATCTGACTTAGCCATATTCAGGAACTTCTTAATTTTTGTGTGATATTTTTTCACTGTATTGGTGTCAAGCTTATAAACTCTTTTTATATAAGCATCAAACTCCCTTACCTTTTCAGCTGTAAAATGTCCGAACAGTAATACTGGAGAAAATTCCATTAGGCGATTACAAACTGTTCTATAAATGGATTTAGTTGCTCTTGAATCCGGGGAAAGTTCAATTTGTTTTTGCATGTATTGTATAAAATCCCGCTTCATTTCAACTCGCATGAATTCTCTCTTAAATGAATCAATGGTAAGTGGTATATCATTATCAATGTGATATTGTACCGCATCATGAGCCTTACTACGAATTTTGTTTAGCCGCAAATTGATATTAATTTCTTCCTCCTTCCTACCTCTCGGTAGTTGGACAGTTTGCGATAACTCGTTCCAACAGTTCCTATTTACCCTAATATTTGTAGAAATAGCATGGCGCTTACTTTTTATTACTAACTGCAACTGGATTGCCTGTGTTGAATCCGCATTTACATGATCTTTCCGTATGACAAGTTTCGGTAAGCTCATACGACTAAGAGAATACAATTGTGAAGTCTCTGAAGAGGATTGTGAAGCAATTGTGAAAGTTCCTGGCATAAATACGGTTTTATAACCGCATTGCCTTTGCCACAACTCCGCCAGCAGTGCGCATTTGAAAAAAGCGGAGGGAAATTTTCCCTCCGGTGCGGAGCGGACGGGACTCGAACCCGCGACCCCGTGCGTGACAGGCACGTATTCTAACCAACTGAACTACCGCTCCGGCTTTAAAAAAGAAGTGCAAATATAACTTACAGCTTGATATCTTCAAAAGAAGGATTATTTTACCTCAAAATCTCCCGTTACTATGCGTTCTTTTCCCTGTATGTCTTTGATGATTTTTATATTTGAGAAATTGTACTTTGAGAGGATTCCAGTAATTTCCTGCCCTTTGTTTTCTGGTATTTCGAAATAAAGTTTACCGCCCGGAATTAAGTGGGAATTTGAGAATTCACAAATAATCCTGTAGAAAATGAGAGCCTCATTTTCATGGCCGAACAGTGCCAGGTGTGGTTCGAAGTTGAGCACATTTTGTTTCAAAGATACTCTTTCTTGCGGGGCAACATAAGGCGGATTACTTACAATCACATCAAATTTTTCTGATTGCAGGCAGTTTTCCAGTAAAATGTTTTCTTCCTTGAAATGAATATTTGCTTGATGAAGTTTTGCATTTTCTTTTGCAACTTCTAATGCTTCATCGGAAATATCTATAGAAGTGACAATTGATTTAGGCAGGTATTTTTTTATGGCAATAGCTATACAACCGCTTCCGGTTCCGATATCTAGAATTTTTTTTGAGGTATTTTTATTTTCTTTTATTATCAGATCAACTAATTCTTCTGTTTCAGGCCTTGGAATAAGCACATTTCGATTCACTTTCATTTTCAAATCATAGAACCAGGCTTCCCCCAAAATGTATTGCACTGGCTCATATGTAAGAAGCCTTTTTTTAATAGCTTCTATTTCTGCAAGTTGGTGTTGTGAAAGTTTTAAGTTCTCACGGAAAAACTCTTTCCCGAATTTTTCTTCAATGACATATTTTGCAATGTTGGCTGCTTCTCTTGAGTCATATAATTTTTCAAGATTATCTGACAAATACTTTATTACTTCTTTGCTTTGCATGTGCAGTAAAAATAAGCTGAATAACAGAATGTGTACTTTTGCAAAAATGGATTTGCATCAACAATATATGCAACGTTGTCTTGAACTTGCATCACTTGGGGCAGGATATGTGGCGCCTAACCCGATGGTAGGGGCTGTGCTTGTTCATGCGGGAAAAATCATTGGTGAAGGCTTTCATAAAGAGTTCGGGGGAAAACATGCAGAGGTAAATGCAATTGAGAGTGTTCCTGATGCTTCCAAACATTTTCTACAGCAGTCTGTATTGTACATTAATCTGGAGCCTTGTTCACATTTTGGGAAAACGCCACCTTGTACGGATTTGATTATAGAGAATAGAATCCCAATGGTTGTTATAGGTTGCTTAGATCCTAACCCTAAGGTAAGCGGTAAGGGAGTTAAAAAAATAACGGATGCAGGTTTACTTGTTAAGACAGGTACTCTTGAAATAAAATGCCGGGAACTGAATAAACATTTTATGACCTTTCATGAAAAAAAGCGACCACATATAACCTTAAAATGGGCGCAAAGTAATGATGGTTTTATAGCGGGAGTAAAATATGAGAAGAAGCACCTAACAAATACCCAGTCTGACATACTTGTGCATAAAATGCGCAGTGAACATATGGCAATATTTGTGGGTGGGAAAACCATTTTAGCTGACAACCCGAAACTGACACTAAGACTCTGGGAGGGCAAAAACCCGATTAGAATGAGTTTTGATAATAAAGGTAATATAAAGGCCGAACAATTTATTCTCGACGGATCTGTAAAAACTATACTCTTTAATTTCAATAAGGAATTAGTTGACGGTAATATTGAATTTGTAAAAATGAAGCGGGGGGAAGATTATGTAAAACAAATTCTTGATTTTTTGAGTACAAGGGAAATAAACAGCATACTAGT
>JBJXHH010000229.1:0-21805 GCA_046160675.1 Chitinophagales bacterium | reverse complement strand
TGTTACAACCCAGGGTGAAATACTACTTGCGAAACTCTTTGATAAAAAAGGCCCGAGCGGAACATATTCCCAGCGTTGTATATCTCTTGCGCTCCAATCATTAAAAATCACCATGCCGAAAATAAAATCATCCGCTTCATCAGTTGTAATGTGTAAGCCCTGCTCTTTTCCCTCGCAGGTAATGAATGCCATCTCCAGCTCAAAATCCAGTTCCTTTGTTTCGCTGAAAACGGGCGTTGTGGAATCCTTTGGGAGTATCTGACCCTTAGGCCTTCTTACTTCTGTTCCGCTCACAACTATGCTTGAACATCTTCCATGATACCCGACAGGTAAGTGTTTCCAGTTAGGAAGCAGGGGGTTATCCGGGCGAAACATTTTTCCAACATTCGTTGCATGCTGTATGCTTGAGTAAAAATCTGTGTAATCTCCGGGGTTGACGGGCATCAGCATTTTTACATCACTTTGTTTGTGCAGGAATTTTGTAAAAACATCTTTCCTGTTTTTCAGAGAAGTATTTTCCTCCTGAAGTAATAATGAAATTGCATAACGCAATGCCCTTGTTTTGTATTTTCCGAGTTTGATAAGATCATTCAGAAAATGATTTTCAAACACAGAGTCATCAATCAGTAAAGCCCCGAAAAAATCTTCTTTGTTGCATGCAAGCAGATCCAACACATAGTCACCAATGGCAATGCCTACCCTGGGTTGTTTATCCTCTGGTTGAAAAATCCCAAAAGGCAGGTTTTGAATCGGGAAATCGCTGCCTTCCGGCACAGGCAGCCAACTCCGCAACTTCGGGTCGTTTGTTTCCTGAACTATTTTTTCAATCATCGCAGCAAAATTAAACTTTCGTTACAGCTTTCTGTTTATTTTTGATTCATGGATTTATTTCTGCTTATTGCAGCAAGTGTTTGCATGCTCATCGGGCTTGCGGGTTCTGTGTTGCCCATCCTGCCCGGGCCGCCAATTTGTTATGCAGGGTTTTTACTTGTTCATTTTTCAAGTTATGCGCAGTTCAGCACTGAGTTTTTAATTATCTGGGCAATAGTTGTTGTTATCCTCGGCATACTTGAATATTATATCCCTACCTGGGGAACAAAAAAATTCGGCGGCACAAAAGCCGGTCAAAGAGGGAGTATGCTGGGAACAATAGGCGGTATATTTTTTTTCCCACCTGTCGGGCTTATCATCGGGCCTTTTATTGGCGCTTACCTTGGAGAACTAACGCATGACAGCAAGGATACAAAGAAAGCTTTGCGCAGCGCCTGGGGAAGTTTCATCGGTTTTCTCGGCGGCACTTTAATTAAAATAATCACTGCCGGCGTTATGATTTATTATTTTGTGAGGGTATTTATTTAATTGCAAATAACTTCCAGCCACCATCAAAATTTTCTAACTCTTCCAACTGATAATTGCTTTGAATAAATTCTAAATTCTTCACAGGGTTCAATCCCTCAAACTGAGCAGTAAACGCCGCATCATTGTAAAGGAACAAAGAGTTGGGTTGGATAGTATCAAAACGGTTCCTGTAAATGTCAAAAAAAGTGTAACTCACCTTGTAGGTATTCAATGCGCCATCAATTGAAAAAGTATAGATATTTCTGCCGGGGTATTCTTTTTTGATAGTGTCAGCAATGTTTTTCTCAACCTGGTTTGCATTGTAAATTGTTTGAGAGGAATATAAAAGCAAAAAAACCTGAATACCCGCACATGCAGCAATACCAAGGGTTTTCAACCATTTTGGGATATTGCAAAGCTGGTAAAGCCTTGCAAATGCAGGATACAATAAAATAAGAATAAGCGGAAAAGTGAACAATAAATACCTGCTACTTTGATAAGCATATCCTGCAGCAAACAATGCATAAAGAACAATGATAACGAACAGGATCTTATTATCGGATAATTGAAATGTTGCTTTCCTCGAAAAGAATAAAAACAGAACTCCTGCGAAAATAAAAGCGGGATGAACGAAGTTTTGAAATACAAACAGGAGGTTCGGATAGCTGTAATGCTGCCATCCATCCATGTTATAAAAACCTTTTTTGAAAAAATTTGCTACACTCCACTGCTGCGGAACATAGAAATAAGCAAAGCCTGTATTTGTTTCTCCGAAGTTCCAAAACAAAAACCTTTGCCTGAGAAAAATTTCAGGTAATGAGATGAGTATGAAAATGAGAAGGGCATAAATTAAATACTGATGTTTTTTGAGTTTGATACATTCAAATATTAAAAAAATAATAGGGATGAGCAACGCTACCACCGAAGCATAACGAATATACACACAGCAAGCGCCTGCAATAATTGCAAAAAGAAAACTGCGTAAACCCTTGCTGTGCTTAAATTGCAGGAAATGATACAGGAAGAAAAGATACACTGCAATGCACAACATATCACTCATAACAAGCAAACCGAAGCGCATCACATAGGGCGAAAGCAGGAAAAACAAAACCAGGAAAAGGTCAAACTGAAAATTTGTTTTATAGATCGTTTCAAGGATTTTTCTCAGGTAAATTGCTGAACAAAATAATGTAACAAGAGAAATAAGCTGCATGGCAAGTATATCATTTTGCAAAACTAGCGCAGCCAAAAAACCTGTTAAACCATAGCCAATAGGAAATACAGAATAGGGGATTTCCTTGCCTGAAAAAATATGTTCAGTTATACCTCTCTGTAGTTTCACATATTCGTAACTGTCCTGCCCGAACAAACCGTTGAAGTCAAAGAAGATGTTTGCTGCAACAATTGCAGCAAGCAGGATGAAAGAGTAAAGAAAGTAGTATGTTGTAAGAAATTTCAAGAAGAAATAAAGATAAAAAATCTTTACATCCTCAGGTCGTCATCAACGGGGTCAGCCTGGTGCTGGCTGAATTCTTTTTTTAACTCTTCTTTTTTCTGTTGACGGATGATGATAAGATCGGCGAGAATAACAGGGGCATCTTCCGGCAAATGTTCTGACAAGAGTTTTTTCACTTTTTCTTCGTCAACATCAATTCTATAAAGAATCCAAAGTAACTTTTCGAAATCATGATCAATAAGATAACTGATAATGTCAGCAAGGTTTTTCCTGAGTTGTTCAGTGGTAGAAATGGCTTTCACCGGGTAAGTGATTTCCGTCATTTCAGCAATTTCTGAAATGATCTTTTCCATTTGTTCCGCAGTTAAAGCGGGCAGTTTTTTTTCAGTATCGCCCAAGGTTAAATTTTAGCAGACCCCATTACAACAATATCATGCCATTTTCTCCATCACTCCCATCCCGAACAGCGCAAAATCGTATTGAACAGGATCAACAGCATCAAATTGTTTTAAGTTCTTTGTGAGTTCAAGGGCAGTGAGCCAGTCAGTTTGTTTTCTTGATATAAGCCCAAGTTTGCGGGCAACTCTTTCTACATGAACATCAAGCGGGCAAACAAGTTGCGATGGTTTTATTTTTCCCCACAATCCGAAATCTACGCCACAGTTATCTTTCCGCACCATCCAGCGCAGGAACATATTGAGGCGCTTACAGGTGCTTTTCCTTGCGGGTGTCGGGATATGTTTTTTTGTTCTGTGCGGAACATCCTCGAGGGAAAAAAATGTGTTGTGAAAATGTTTCAGCATTTCCTCCGTAGTTTCTTTTTCTACATACCTCTCACACAAAAAAGCATTTTCCAAAGAATTGTTTTTTGCATAATAACTTTTAAAGAAATGCAGGAAATATAAAGTGTCTGTTGCATTGAAAGTCCTGTGCTTAAAGGAAAGAAACTTCTTTGCATCATATTCCGTGTGATGCAAAATGAACTCATGCGGTTCATTACCCATCAATTCAATCAGTTCATTCGCCTTGTTGATGATGGTTTTTCGCTGGCCCCAGGCAAGCACCGCCGTCCAGAAAGCTATGATCTCAATATCCTGTAACCGGGAAAATTTATGCGGGATGGAGATGGGGTCGTTTGGTATAAACGAAAGATGATTATACACAGCAACTTTTTCATCGAGGAATTTTTTCAAATCTTTTTGCCACAGAGGCACGGAGTAAGGTTTAATTTGGTTTATGAGGTGAATGATAATCGCCCTCCTCATTATTATTGTTACCTTCTTTCTTCACAGGTATTTTTTCTTCAACGTTCAGCATATCAATGGGATCGTTTGAGTCATATTGCCTGTGTGATAAAACATCTTTGTGTATTTTCATCGCCTTGAGTGAAAAACGTAAGCCGATGATGAGTGAAACTAATGCGCCGATATACAATCCCTCTGTGATGTTTTGAAACAAAAAGAAATCATAAAACCCATGTAATACTGTTGCATACAATATCCCCTGCCAGAAATAACTTTTTTCTTTTTGCCTGTTGAATTTCGCAAGGCCTACAAAGTAACCCATGGTAGCAGCAAATGTTGCATGCGCCGGAACTGCAGTCAGTGCACGAGTTACAGCCGTTCCCATGCCGCCCTGTTCGCCGAACACATACATAAGATTCTCCGTTGCAGCAAAACCCATCCCCACCATCACTGCATATATAATTCCGTCAAAGGGTTCATTGAACGAACGTTTTTTATAAGCATAATAGCGTAGGAAAATGAACTTGGAAAATTCCTCACTGAAAGCTACAATTACAAAAGCATAGATAGCAATTGAAATTATAGATGTGCCGTTTGAGCCCGGAACAACTCCCGGTAAAATACTTTCTAAAATGATGGCCGGTACAACACTGAAACAACCCCAAAGAAAACTCACAAGAAGTACACCGAAAGGTTCCCTGTTATGTTTGTCTTTTGTATAAACGAATAAAATAATTGCTACTACAGGAGCTAAAGCAGTTGCCAGGAGGAGTACGAGTGGGTTCATTGATGCGTTATTAAATTATTGGGTAATTAAAATTTTTGTAATGTTCGGATTCATCTTCCTGTTTTCTCTATTAACCCAACGCTTTCTTCAGGTCTTCTATCAGGTCGTCAGCATCTTCCACCCCTACACTCAGTCGAATGAGAGAATCTAGCAATCCTGTTTTTAAACGTTCTTCTTTCGGGATGCTTGCATGGGTCATACTTGCCGGGTGGCCGATGAGGCTTTCAACGCCTCCTAAACTCTCAGCCAATGAAAATAATTTCGTTGAAGATAAAACTTTTACTGCTTCTGCATAATCATCGCCCTTCATGGTAAATGAAACCATCGCCCCGAACAAACGCATTTGTTTTTTTGCAATGTCATGATTTTTATGATTTGCAAAACCGGGATAAAATACTTTTTCAATTTTGGGATGCGTAGTTAAATACTCTGCAATCTTTTCAGCATTCTCGCAACTTCTTTGTACCCGCAAATGCAAAGTTTTAATTCCCCTCAGGATGAGAAAACAATCCTGCGGGCCGGGTACTGCACCTGTTGCATTTTGAATGAAATACAATTTATCAGCCAGTGTTTTGTCTTTTACAATCACACAACCGTGAATTACATCACTGTGTCCTCCCAAAAATTTTGTAGCAGAGTGCATTACCATATCTGCACCGAGATCAAGCGGAGTTTGTAAATAGGGTGATGCAAAAGTATTATCTACACATACTAAAATATTTTTCTCCTTTGCAATTTTACACACAGCTTCTATATCAATAATATTCAGCATCGGATTGGTTGGTGTTTCAATCCAGATCATTTTTGTTTTTGCATTTATAAACGGAATAATATTATTTACATCCGTCATATCCGTAAAATGAAATTTCATCCCGAACCTTTCATACACTTTTACAAATGCCCTGTATGTTCCGCCGTAGAGATCGTTGGTAGAAATTATTTCATCGCCGCTGCTGAAGAGTTTCATGATACCATCAGTAGCTGCTAACCCGCTGGAAAAACAAATTGCATGCGTTCCGTTCTCTAATGCTGCAAGGTTTTTTTGCAGCGCATCCCTTGTAGGGTTTTGTGTGCGGGCATATTCATAGCCTTTATGATCGCCAGGGGCGTTTTGCACATAGGTACTTGTCTGGAAAATGGGCGTCATAATAGCGCCGCTGCTGGGGTCAGGCTCTATGCCTGCATGAATTACTTTGGTGGCAAATTTCATTATCTGAAAAAATTTAAGCAAAGATAGGGAATGGGTAATGATGATAACTTGTTATAAGATTTCTTTATCCATCGTTTCTCCTTCCTTTCCTTCCGCATTGAACTGTATTTCTGCAAACAGGTGTAGCAATACAATCTCAATTCGTATTAAAAGGTACAGGCTGTAAACCTATGCAAGAGAGAGTGAGTCTGCAAGGATGCAAACTAGGATATTTTTATAAAGGAATCGCCGCAAGAATTACATCTGTTACAAGATTTAGCAAGCTGTTTTTAAATTGATCTATCCTTATTTTCGCTAAGCCCGCTTGTTTTAGGGCTTCCATGGTCAATAGGTCCTTTTGGCTTTGAATTAACCACTCAAATTCATCAATGCTAAGCCGCTTTTCAAGTAATAATTTTGCCCATTTCTCAAACTTGTTTTTCGACTCATTAAGAAATCTTGTAGTATCAGCCTCTGCCTGGGAAATATAATTTTTAACTGTTAATGCTATCAGTTCCTTTGTCTTGGTAATAAGCTCATCAAATATTTGATCAAAGTTTGTCATATGGTTGTTTTAATTGTTATTAATAAATGCATTTGCATCGGCTTTTTTTATCTTTTTATTTTCTAAGTCAATGATAATATCAAATGCTTTTTCTACCTGTCCCTTTGCTTCAGTAACGAAAACCACACTTACAGAATCTTTCTCTTTCCATTTTTTTATGAACCCTCCGTACAAATTTTTTTCTTCACTTAATATTAGCTCCCACATTTTAGTTGTTTCTATATTTCCTGTTCTATTCTTTTCGTATTGATATACTTTTTCCATTTCTATTCTTAATTTTTCTACTTCATTCTTATGTAACTGATAGCTTTCAATGGCTTTGTCCATTAAGGCAAGAGCGTCTACTTTAGCTGATATAGTTTCTTTATAAGAATAGGAATCAAATAAAGCTGTTGTAGAACAGGAAGATAGGATAACGAATATTAATACCCAAAACTTACTTGTAGATATTGATTTTTTCATAATGTTCTATTTAGGTTTTGGCAAATTTTGATAAAATCAGAATAACTCCTTGATGGTAAAGATAGGGAATGAAGATTAGCAGGACTAAAGAGAAGTGGTAAGGTAAACACTTGTTAGATTGCGCTATGTGCAAAACAATCACATTACCTATCAAAAGGCACAAGTTGTAAACTTGCGACAGAGATAGTGTTTCTTATCTAGCTAAAACATACCTAGCCTCGAACTGTTTAACAAAGGCATCATTGAATCAATATTTTTCAAAGTCCGAGATCATTCCTGTGCTTCATTTAAACCCCAGTCATATTCGAGATATTCTATACTGGCATCCTCACTGATCTGCACATTTGAAAACTGATTTATGTAGTTTATAATAGATGTGTCTTTTGTAAAATCCATTTTATACCATTTGAATAACATGCTCAGTTTCGGGTTTTGAGCATCCACCTGGTTCCTGTAATTATCAGCAAGAAAAACTTTTCCGGCAGTATTTAACTGCGCCTCCAGGTTCTCCCCGGTATATGCAGTATTCATAAGTATCGGGCATGATTTAGAGGCGCACACAACAGCAAAATGAATCCTAGCCTCATCAAATTGTTTTCGCAGTTTCTGATGTTCAATATTATTCAGGTCAAGTGTTTCATTTCCAATGATAATAAATTTTATATCCCAGGTTGTATTTACCCGGTACACACTTCCGCCAATATCTTTTATGCTTTTCAAAGGATAATTTCTGATAATGAGCTGCACAGTAAAGGCATTGTATGCATTTATCCAAAATGCCATTTGTTCATTTTTGCCCCAGGAAGTTTCATCTGGTGGGTTGGCGCTGAGTGTATTCAGGTAGTTGTTTAACAAAACGGAATCTTGAATAAACCCTTTGTAATCAACTATCCCTTGCGGGGTTACATGTTTTTGTAACAAGCTGTCCCAGGCAGTATGGATGCCTGCAGGCTGCTGAGCCGATGAAATATTTTGATATAATGCAAATAAAAAAACAAGGATATATTTAAACATAATATTGCAATTCACTTAAAAAATAAGTACGAACAAAATTCCATGCTGGATTTAGAAATTTGATTTTTATTTTTCGTAGCCTGACTCTATTTTTAGCGCATGAAGATAAGCATAATTATACCTGTTTTCAATGAAGTTGAGCGCTTAAGAAAGCTCCTTTTAATATTACAGGAAAATGAATATGCGCATCTTACTGAAATTATAGTCGCCGATGGCGGGAGTACAGATGGTACGATTGAGAATGTAAAAAGCCTGCAAGTAAAAATACTTTTACTTTCTGCACCTTCAAGGGCAAAACAAATGAATGCTGCAGCATTTATCGCAACAGGCGATGTTTTGTATTTCATGCATGCTGATATCTTACCCGTGAATACATTTTACAGTGATATTCAGCAGGCTATAGAACAGGGGTATGAAGCCGGATGCTACAGTTATCAATTTGATCACAAGAACTTTTGGCTCAGGATAAATGCATTTTTTAATAAATATAACTTCCTTGGTTTATCAGGCGGAGGCGATCAAACTCTTTTTATTAAAAAGGAAAGTTTCCTTTCGCTGCATGGGTTCAATGAAAAGTTTTGCATCATGGAAGACTTTGAATTTGTGCGGCGTATTAAAAAGAAATATTCTTTTACAATTATCAGTAAAGAAATTATTGTTTCTTCCCGCAAGTACATAAAAAATAACTGGCTGAAAGTTCAGATTGCAAACATAATTGCCTTCACCATGTTCCGCCTGCGCACAAACCCTGCTACTATCAAACTTTTTTATCAAAAATATATCCGGTGACGCCCTGTTTCACCATGCAGCATCAACTGCCCGCAATGGGGCAGAAGCTGCCCATCTTGATCTCATCGTCTCCTGAATACTGTATATCCGCCAATGAGTGCAAGCAGAAATAGCACTACAAAAACGAAAAAAAGGATCTTGGCAATGGAAGCTGCACCCGCTGCAATACCACCAAAACCGAATATTGCCGCCACTATGGCGATAATAAAGAAAATTGCTGCCCAACGTAACATAGTATTAATTTTTACAAGTTAAAAAATAATTTCTCTATCTGTAAATCAACTTGAATGCCTGTGTGTATGAAGGTATTAACAATAATGCACCGGATGGGGCGATTCCTGGAAAATATCAGGCTTCTGCTGAAATCTCCCGATATTTGCAGGCAATACAGGCAGTGGAATGGATAAGTTTTCTTACATAAGTAATGCTGAGCCGCAATATATTGAACATTTATATGCAAATTTCAGGAACAACCCGGCAAGTGTTGATGCTGAATGGAAAAAGTTTTTTGAAGGATTTGATTTTGCACAACAAAATTTCATCCCAAATGGTAAGCAAGCGCTTCATACAGGCGATTTGTTTGAAGAACTGAAAGTTTACAACGCAATACTTGCTTACAGGGAAAAAGGGCATCTCATTGCCAAAACCAACCCCTTGCGCCCGAGAAAAGACAGGAACGCAAACCTGAAACCCGAGCAACTCGGTTTTTCTGAACAGCAACTTTCTAAAACATATGCTGTTGCGTCTGAAATTGGTTTACAGAATGAAACCTTGCAAAACATTTTGAATAAGCTGGAGAAGATTTATGCAGGAAGTATTGGTTTTGAGTACGATTATGTGATTGATCCTATCGAAAAAAAATGGCTGCAGGAAAAAATTGAAAACAGGAATATTGACTTTCCAGCAGAACAAAAAAAACGCATCCTCCGCAAACTGAATGAAACTGTTGTTTTCGAACAATTCCTGGACAAAAAATATATCGGGCAAAAAAGGTTTTCGTTAGAGGGTGGTGAAACTACCATTCCTGCTTTAGATGCAATTATCAATAAAGGAACTGAGCTGGGTGTTGAAGAATTTGTTTTTGGGATGGCGCACAGGGGCAGGCTGAATGTGCTGGCAAATATCCTTGGCAAAACATACGAGCAGATATTTAATGAGTTTGAAGGAAACATTATTCCGGATACTACCATGGGTGATGGAGATGTGAAATATCACCTCGGGTATTCTTCACAGATAGAAACGGTAACCGGTAAAAAAGTACATCTCAAACTTACTCCCAACCCATCACATCTTGAAGCAGTAAACCCTGTGATGCAGGGTTTTGTACGGGCGAAAACAGATGTGTTGTACGATGAAGACTGGGATAAAATTCTGCCTGTAACCATTCATGGAGATGCTGCGGTTGCAGGACAGGGGGTTGTGTATGAAGTGCTGCAGATGAGTAATCTGAAAGGCTATCGGGTGGGCGGCACATTGCATTTTGTCATTAATAATCAAATCGGTTTTACAACAGATTTTGATGATGCAAGAACGAGTAACTATTGCACAAGTTATGCTACCACTGTACAGGCACCTGTGTTTCATGTAAACGGAGATGATGCAGAAGCTGTGATCTTCGCATGTGAACTTGCAACTGAATATAGACAGGAATTTAATAAAGATGTTTTCGTTGACATGGTGTGTTACCGCAAGCACGGGCACAATGAAGGGGATGATCCAAAATACACTCAACCCACTTTGTATAAACTGATTGAGGCGAAAAAAAACCCGAGGGAAGTGTATGTAGAAAAACTCATGGCAAGCCATGAACTTGACCAGAGGGTTGCAAAAGAAATGGAAATAGATTTCTGGAATGAATTACAGGAACGACTTGATTTTGTGAAACAAAAGAAACTGGAGTATGCATATCAGCCACCTGAAGAGGCCTGGCGGAAGTTGAAAAAAATATTGGATGTAAGTATTGATTTTTCAAATTCACCGATAACGAGCATAAGCACAAATAACCTTCATAACATCACAAAAAATTTATTCAATACACCAGACGGTTTTGTAAAGCTGAAAAAAATTGAAAAGTTATTTGAAACACAAAAAAAACTTCTTGCTGAAAATAAAGTTGACTGGGCACTTGCTGAACTGATTTCTTACGGAAGCATCCTGTTAGATGGAAAGGATGTTCGTATGAGCGGACAGGATGTTCGCAGGGGAACATTCTCTCACAGGCATGCTGTTTTGCGGGATGAAAATACAAATGAAGAATATATCCGACTCAATTATTTGAGTGATAAGCAGGGTAAATTCAGGATATATAATTCATTGCTAAGTGAGTTCGGTGTACTCGGTTTTGAGTTCGGTTATTCGCTTGCCTCGCCGGATAATTTAATTCTGTGGGAAGCGCAGTTCGGTGATTTTAATAACGGGGCACAAACCATTATTGACCAGTTTATTGCTGCAAGCATAAGCAAATGGCAGCGCATGAGCGGGCTGGTATTGCTTCTTCCGCATGGGTATGAAGGGCAAGGCCCGGAGCACAGCAGTGCAAGGCTGGAGAGGTTTTTACAACTTTGCGCTGAAGGGAATATGATCGTAGTAAACATTACTACACCGGCGAATTTCTTTCATGTTTTGCGCAGGCAACTGGCTTTTGATTTTCGCAGGCCTTTGGTTGTTATGAGTCCGAAAAGTTTACTGCGTCACCCCATGGTACAAAGTAATGTGCAGGAATTAATTTCAGGGAGGTTTCATGAATTACTTGCTGATGATTTTGCTGATGTAAAATCGGTGAAACGAATTTTACTATGCAGCGGAAAAATTTATTATGACCTGCTGGAGTATCAGCAAAAAAATAACAGGGAAGATATTGCTATCCTGCGTATTGAACAATTATATCCTTTCCCGATGACACAGTTGAATACAGAGATTGATAAATACAAAAATGCAGAACTAATGTGGGTGCAGGAAGAACCAAGAAACATGGGAGCCTGGTTTTATATCTGGAGTTTACTGGGCACTAAGATCACAAAGAGGATTACAAGAAAAAGCAGCGCAAGCCCCGCAACTGGTTTTGCAAAAGTGCATGCTGAAGAACAAAAACAAATAATTGAAGAAGCATTTAAGTTATAACATATCATGATACTTGAACTCAAAGTCCCTACTATTGGAGAATCAATCAATGAAGTAACGCTTTCAAAATGGCTGGTGAAAGACGGAGATTTTGTTGAACTCGATCAATCACTTTGTGAGTTTGAAAGTGATAAAGCAACACTTGAATTTCCTGCAGAAAAACCAGGGAAGATAAAGTTGATCGCAGCAGAAGGGAGCGAACTGAAAATAGGGGATGTGATTGCAAGCATCGAAGTGATGGAAGGCGCAAAGGTTGAAAAGAAAGTTGAAGATAAAGAGCCGGAAGCCAAAACACAGGAAGTAAAAGCATCAGCAAAAGAATCTTCAATCCCTATCACACCATTGGCTGAAAATATTGCTAAAGAAAATAATGTTGACCTGAATAGGATCTCAGGAACTGGTGCCGGGGGTCGGATAACAAAAGATGATATACTCAACTATATTAAGAACGGAGCATCAGCAAAAGAAATACTTGCTGCAACTAAAAGAGAAACAAGGAACCAAAGGGAAGAAAAAATTTCCAAACTCAGGAAAACCATAGCTAAAAGATTGGTGAGTGTGAAAAACGAAACGGCTATGCTTACAACTTTTAATGAGGCTGATATGAGTGCCATTATGGTAATAAGAGAAAAATACAAAGCGAATTTTGAAAAGAAGTACGGTGTTGGTTTAGGCTTTATGAGTTTTTTTGTGAAAGCATGTTGCAATGCATTGATGGATTTCCCCAGTGTGAATGCTTACTTTCATGAAGACTCTGTTGTGTTCAATGACTTCTGTGATATTTCTATTGCAGTTTCAACGCCAAAGGGTTTAGTAGTTCCTGTTGTGCGTAACGCAGAAAGCCTAAGTATGGCGGAAGTTGAGCTAAAGATAAAAGAACTTGCAACAAAAGGAAGGGATGGAAATCTAACACTTGAGGAAATGCAGGGCGGTACATTTACAATCACTAATGGTGGAGTTTTCGGTTCCCTGATGAGTACACCAATTATTAATGCGCCGCAATCAGCTATCCTCGGCATGCATAAGATCCAGGAAAGGCCCGTCGCTTTGAATGGGCAGGTTGTAATCAAGCCTATGATGTATCTTGCCTTGAGTTATGATCATCGCATCATTGATGGTAAAGAGTCAGTAAGTTTTTTAGTAAGGGTAAAAGAACAATTGGAAAAACCTGAACAGTTGTTGTTTGGAAAAGATCCTGTTGAATTATTATTAGAAATGTAAAATTGTTGAGTATATATGAAGAGTTCAGTGTTGTTAGTTATTTTTTCTTTTTGTATTTTCTTCGTTTCCTGTGCTGCACAAAATACCGCATCTTCCACAGGCGTCATGTTTTATAATCTTGAAAATTTATATGACACGATAAATGATCCGGAAAAAGATGACGAAACATTTTTACCCACTGCTGACAGAAATTGGAATGCTGAAAAGTATCATGAAAAACTGCTGAATATTGCAAAAGTGATCACTACAGCGGGAATGCCGGTGTTAGTAGGGGTTTGTGAAGTTGAAAATAGAAATGTATTGGATGATTTGATAGCAGAAAAAAGCATAAGTGAGGGGAATTATAAATACATTCATTTTAATTCACCGGATGAAAGGGGGATAGATGTTGCTCTGCTGTATAATGCAGCTTTGTTTACTCCAAAAAAATATTTCCCCATCACAGTGAACTTACCCGGTGAGACAGTTGATTACACCCGGGACATTTTGTTTGTCTATGGAGAGCTGACAATCAATGGCAAAAAAGAACCTTTGAATGTCTATGTAAATCATTGGCCTAGCAGAGTAGAAGGTGAAGAGGTTTCAGCGCCGAAAAGAGCTGCTGCCGCCCAAACTCTAAAGAAAGTGGTTGACTCATTGTTCGCAGAACTAAAAAATCCGAACATCATTATCATGGGTGATTTTAATGATACTCCTTTTGATAAAAGTATTTCACAGATATTGTATGTACAAGAATTAGACGCAAATAATTCTTCTGAAAGGTTAGTTGGCCTTGCTTTTGAAAAACAAAAAAAAGGGGAAGGCAGTTATAACTATAAAGGCAACTGGCAGGCTTTGGATCAGATTATTGTTTCAAAAAGTTTGCTCGATGGAAGGAATTTAGATGTGGAAGAAAATACTTTTGAATTCTTTCAACAGGATTTCATGATGTACAACCACCCGCAATACGGCAAGTCACCCAGCAGAAGTTTTTCAGGAACAAAATATTATAGTGGATATTCTGATCATTTGCCTGTATACGTTGAGTTAAAATTATTCTAGATCAAAATAAGTGTAAAACCCCCCACCGCCCGCTCCGCAAAGTTTGAAAAGGCGTTTTCCCCAATCTAGTTCATGCTTCCAAATGCGCTGCATATCTTCTGTAATGGCAAACTGAAAATTATCATACTGAAAAATGGAAAGTTGTGTGAGAGAATAAATAAAATTTTTCAGATCAAGCGGGAGAAACTGTTTGATGCATCTTGTATTCATGCGCAGGTATTCTTGCTCAATTACTTTTTTGAACCCATCATCTTTTATTTTTTCTTTAAACACTTGCATCATCTTGTATGTAGTGCGGCTTTCATCTGAATCCCAAAGTTTGATCTTGAATTCATCATTTTCCAAGGAAACATCCTGCAGAATTTCAATGGCGGAGTTTGATTTTATATGTAAAGGTTTTTGCAAATAACAAACCAGCGGATCAAGCCCCGAACTTTTTTTATGAAAATAATTTTCCATTTCCCCCAGAAAAGATTTAAGCGCAGGAAGATCACCAGCATCAATTTTTTCAAACGCATATTTATCATACACCGCTGCAACTACGACACCCGAACTGCCAACGCCATAGCCTATTGGGATCGTAGATTCAAGATCAAGGCCCGAATGCAGATCCTTCTCAAAAGCAGTAATATCAATGGTTTTGGCGAAATTATTTTGCTTAAGAAAGGTTAAAAAATTTAGCAGATGATTTTTATAACCGCTTTCTTTACCTGTATTAAAAATCCATTTTGCAGAGAATTCATAGTAAGGAATTGCCAAAGCTTCGCCGCCAAGTACTACTGCATATTCTCCGAACAGTAACAATTTTGAAGGGTAACTTCTGTCTGACATCAGGAAATTTGTTTTGGGCCATTGCCCATTTCATCATATATCACTTTTCCATCAGCGCAAAAAGGAAGCAGCTCATTCGAAATGAAATATTGCACCTTCTTTTTTTCAGAATCAGGATAAAGTAAATGAACATTCGGCCCTGCATCCAAAGTAAAACTGATGGGGATTTTTGTTTTTTTTCTAAATGTCTGAATCTTTTCTATTAAAGCAAGGGATTCCGGTTTCATGAGGATGTAAGAAGGATTACTTGTCATCATGAGGGCATGTAATTCTAATGCTTCAGATTCATTTATTATACAAAACGATTCCCAATCCCCTTTTTTAAAAGCGCTGAGAATTTCTTTAAGCCTGTTATTGGCATTTCTATAACGCTGCTTTTCCATTGGGTGGTGGCGCATGAGGGCATGACCCGCACTGGATGAAACATTTTTTTCACCATCATGAACAATAAGAATAGTATCCTGCAAGTTTTCGAAACTGCGATGAAATTTTACCGGAAATGGAACTGCAAATTTATTGGAGGAATTCTTTATCTCTTTTGTTTTGCCCCATACTGAAAATTTTCCATACACACTTCTTGCGGCACTGCCAGAACCCAACCTTGCATAAAAAGAGGCAAGTTCAAAAAAATCACTTCTGTTTTTTTTCTTTTTCAATTTGCTATCCATAGAAAGCAGACATACAGCCAGCGCACTCATAGCGGAGGCACTGCTTGCAATACCTGCTGAATGGGGGAAGGAATTTTCTGAATTCACCAATAACCTGTGACCTTCTAACCAGGGAAAATCTGTAGCGAGGGAGCTGAGGTATGTTTCTATTTTTTCTGAAAACTTTCTATTTTCTTTTCCTTCAAATGTAAAGGCAAGATCAATTTTTTTCTTTGATGATTTTTTTTCTAATGCAAGAGAAGTAGTTGTGTTTGCTTTTGATAATGTGAGTGATAGCGATGGATTATTTGGCAATTGCTTGTCATGCTTGCCCCAATATTTAATAAGGGCAATATTCGATGGGCTTTGCCAAATTACTTTCATTTCACAAAATTATTTCCCTGTAATTAAAAATTGTACTGAATCCTTTTTGTTGAAAATAACTTTTTATTTCCTCTGCCGGAATCTCTGCAACTGCCATAACAAAATCGCCCCCCCAGGCACCCAGGGATTTCACCACTCCGCTGAAATCAGCAAAGAGCCTTGTTTTTACTTTTTCTTGTTGCAACACAAATTGCATAACCTCTTCATGTTCATCAAGCAGTTGCATAAAATCTGAAAAATCATCGCAAAACAACAATGCTTCGCTTAACTCCGTAATAATTTCTATCTCTTTTGAAAATGACTGTTCCTGTTCGTTAAATTGAGTTACTGCAATGGAGGAGTTTTGTTTTTCATTCATGTAAATAAAAAAAATTTGTTCTTGTGTGGGCGGGGAGAAATGTACCGAGTCGTATACAGGTCCTTCCTCATCGAGCTTAAAAAAAATGGGTTTTGAGCTTTTTGCACAAGCAATGTCATACCCGCTGCCTCCAAAAATATCTTTGTTCAATTGAAAAGCATCAACATTTGAAAACTGAGCCAGGTTATTAATAAAAGTTGAACTGCTTCCTAAACCCCAATCCCGTTTAAATTCAATTGTATTTGTAATTTTAGTAGAACACTCTTTTTTTAAAAATGCGGGGTTTCTTTTTCTGCAGGTAGCCAGAGTTTTTGATAAAGTGTCATAAACGCCTGCATCTATTGTTTCTAAAGACCCTCTGAAAGGGGAAAAGTCAGATTTATTTAATAGCACTTCCTCAAGAGTACTTCCATCTGCATCTTTAGTAATCCAGTGTAAATTATTTTCGCCTGTTTTTTCTTCTACCATCATTTTTTGCCCGAATTTACAGGGGGTTGCGAGTGCTAATGCCCCTTGCAAAACAAGGTATTCTCCGCTAATGAGGAGTTTTCCGTTTGAAGAGAATTGTTGCATGAAGTTTTATAATGAAGCCTTAGTAAAACTATATACAAAGGTCGAAAAGAATTATTTTATCGGGTTTGCTGAAAGTTTTTTTCTATACTCGTTCAAAAACTCCCGCACACTTGTGAAGCTTACGGTTTTATCAGAAAAATATGTGAATGCTTTTTCAATTTCCGTTTCGCTTGCGCCAAAATGACGTAAAATATTTGTGAGATGCATTTTCATATGCCCTTTTTGAATTCCTGAAGTAACAAGTGCTCTTACTGCAGCAAAGTTTTGCGCAAGACCAACACAGGCAATAATTTTCATCAACTCTTTGGCGCTGGGGTTGCCAAGCATCTCGAGTGAACGCTTTGCAAGCGGGTGCAGTTTGGTTAATCCACCTATAGTTCCTACGGCAAGAGGAATCTCAATGGAGAAAATAAATTTTCCTTCTTTCACCTCACAGTTGCTCAGGCTTTTATATTTTCCATCTTTGGCAGCATAAGCATGGCCACATGCTTCAATGGCTCGAAAGTCATTTCCGGTTGCAAGAATAACGGCATCTATTCCATTAAAAATTCCTTTATTGTGTGTAGTAGCTCTATACACATCATTCCTGGCAATGGTGATTGCAGTTTTAAACTTTTTTGCGAACTGACCAGCAGATAATTCTGCTTCTTCAAAATTTCCTAATTCTTCCACAGGGCATTCTACCCATGCTTTCACTAAGCATTCGGGAGTGTAATTACTCAGAATGCTCATCACTACCTCAATATTTTTTTCTGCACCGCTGAAATTTTTATTTTCTTTCACCTCTTCCGTTAAACACTGCGCAAATTCCTCGAGTACGGAATTGATGAAGTTGGCGCCCATTGCATCTACTGTTTCAAACGTAGCTTTCAACTGGTAATACTCGGGTTCAAGTTCTGTGCAATCAACTAACTCAATATCTTTAATGCCACCTCCCCGGTTTTCCATGTTGACTGTAAGATGTTTTACATCAGCAAGTAACAAGGGTTTTAATTCTTCAAAAAACGCAAACAGTTTTTCACTGTCGCCCCGCCAAAGAAAATGCACATGCCCCACTTTTGTTGTTGAAAGAACTTCAGCATGAAATCCACCCCGGTCACTCCAGAATTTAGCGCCACTTGCTGCTGCAGCCACAACGCTGCTTTCTTCAATCACCATAGGCACAACATACGTTCTGCCATTGATTACAAAGTTTGGCGCTACGCTATAAGGCAGGTAAAAGTTTGTAAGTGTATTTTCTGAAATGCCGTCAAATACTTTTTGTAACTCGGCATTTGCATGCATGTAGCTTGAAAACTCACGGGCAATATCCAAAGGATTGCTCGTAAGAAAATGTTTTGCAAGCCATGCAATTTTTTCTGTTTTTGATAATTTTGAAAAGCCTCTGATCTTTTGCATAGTTACTTTATTTCACAGTCAACATCAGTTTCAAACATCTACTCTCTACCTGCATTTTAAATATGCTTCACACAAAGCTAAACCTTCCCGCTGACTTTCGATATAGGTTTTCAACTCTGTATAGTTGTTCTGAGCATACTTTAAAAAGGATGAACCTTGCCCATAAATTGCCTTCATGTTTGCTTCTGAATTATTTTCTATCTGTTTTGTAAAATAATATCCATCTAAAAAACTTTTAACGCCTCCACTAACAATAATTTCCCGGCAGTGAATATTTTCTCCGCCATTATAAGTAAGCTGTAAAACAAAATCCGTCATTTCTGCTGCTGTATGTCCAATATACGAAAGGCTTTCAAAGGCTGATGTTCTTGTTTCAGAAGAACGTAACAATTCAACTTTAGAAAAGTTTGTTCCGCCATATGCTCCGAAATCCAGGGCTGCAATAGGGAGTTGCAATAAAGCCCTAACGCTTTCCGGCCCCAAACCCTGTCCCACTTCCTTCACAATAATGGGAAAACTTACAAGCCCGAGAATCTTTTTAATGGTTTCAATGGGCGCATGCTGAAACCTGTCGCCTTCAGGTTGTAAAAATTCCTGAAGGGGGTTTATGTGAATAATGAGCCCGTCAGCCTGCAACTTTTCTATCATTCGTTGAATTGCAGAAATGTTATTTTCAACTAATATTTTTTCAACCTGTGCTATCCCTAAATTGGCGAAAAATGGCAACTCATTTCCAATGATGGGGCGTAAATTAAAATCCTCAAAATGTTTATCACTTTCAAGCAAACTTCTGCAGGAGCCCAAGCCCATGCCCATGCCGAACTCATTACAAGCCCGGGCAAGATTTTTATTGATTTTCCCCGCAAGCTCAGTACCACCAGTCATACTGCTTATCCAAACAGGAAGGCGTAAGTGTTTTCCCAGGAAATTTTTAGCCTGAGGGAAAGGTTTTCCATGACTACTTAACACAGGCTCATAATAAAATCTTTTATCATTTGAAGCTTCTCTCAACTGGCTTTGCAGAGCTAGCTCAATATGATCTTTTTTCCTATTTTCTGCGTTTATTTCGGCCATAGTTACAGCTGCAAAAATACCTAAGTTTAGCCTCATTTAATGTATTCATACAGATGGTTTTGATGGCACTTTTTGATTGCAAAATGTAAGGTTTCAACCAAGTATTTAGTTATTTTTGCCGAATTGAAACAATACAAGTATGCAGTTGAAATTTGCTGATTATCCCTATAACCGCCCTGACATAAAACAGCTTAAGCTTGATTTTACTTCAATACTTAACACTTTTACTAATGCAAAAAATGCTGATGAGCAGGTAGATTGCATAAGGCAACTAAATGTGTTGCGCAGGGATTTTAATACTATGTATAACCTTGTTACAATCAGGCACAGCATAGACACCCGTGAACAATTTTATAATGAGGAACAAGACTTTTTCGACAAGAACCTGCCTGTGTACGAAGGCATTCAAACCGAATTTTATAGGGCATTGTTACAGTCTCCATTCAGAAATGAACTCGAACAAAAGCTAGGGAAGCAGTTGTTTCGTATTGCGTCGTTGTCTCTTAAAACGTTTAAACCTGAAATTATAGATGATCTTGTCCAGGAAAATGTCCTTAGCACAGAATATATGGAACTCCTTGCGAGTGCCATCATTCATTTTAAAGGGGAAGACAGAAATCTTGCAGAACTGGGGCCCTTTATTCGCAGTACTGACCGGGATATTCGCAGAAAAGCCTCAGAAGCGAAATGGAATTTCCTGGAAATAAACAGCGAAAAACTGGATACGATTTTTGATAAACTTGTTACAACCCGGCACAGTATTGCAACAAAACTCGGGTATAAAAATTATGTACAACTTGGATACGACAGAATGTTGCGCAGTGATTATAATCCTGCTATGATCGCTGAATACAGACAGCAGATATTAGATGTTGTTGTACCTGTTTCCTCGCAGTTAAAAACGCAACAAACAAAACGCCTGGGGTTAGACACTTTAAAGTACTATGATGAGCCCCTGTTATTTTCTGACGGTAATGCAAAACCGAAAGGTTCGCCTGAATGGATTATTAACAACGGCAAAAAAATGTATGAGGAATTATCCTCTGAAACATCTGACTTTATCAGGTACATGCTGGATAAGGAGCTTATGGATCTTGTTGCAAAAAAAGGCAAAGCAACCGGCGGCTATTGTACATATATGCCAGACTTTCATTCACCCTTTATTTTTTCAAACTTTAATGGCACCAGTGCTGATGTAGATGTGCTTACGCATGAAGTGGGGCATGCCTTCCAGGTGTATATGAGCCGCAATATGGAGGTGATGGAATATTTGTGGCCTACGTATGAAGCAGCTGAGATTTTTAGCATGAGCATGGAATATTTTGCTTATCCCTGGATGAACCTGTTTTTTAATGGCGATACAGAAAAATACAGGTATTCCCATATTGTAGAAAGCATCAATTTTTTACCTTATGGGGTAACGGTAGATGAATTTCAGCATGTGATCTATGAGAACCCTGAACTTACCCCAGACGAAAGGAAAAAAGCATTCAGAGAAATAGAGAAAAAATATTTACCCCATAGAAACTATGAAAACAATACGTTTTTGAACAACGGTGGTTACTGGCAGATGCAGGCACATATTTTTCAAAGCCCTTTTTACTACATTGACTATACATTGGCTGAAATTTGTGCATTGCAGTTTTTCATTAAGGCGAAGAAGGATCATTCAAAAGCATTTGATGAGTATGTGAAGTTATGTAAGGCTGGGGGAAGCAAATCTTTTATTGAATTAGTGGAGTATGCAAACCTGCGTTCGCCGTTTGACACAAACTGTGTGAAAGATGTTTTGTCTGAAATAAAAACATACCTAGGCGAACTTGAACCTGCTTGATTTCTTGTTTCCAAAACCTGCTGCTGCAAAAAGAAAACACCTTGCGGAAGATAGTATTGAAGCGGGTGGAAAAATTTTCAAAGTATTTATTTACGTAGAGGCCCGTAAGAATTGTGCTGCAAGCATCGGCAAGCGGGGTGTTCATATCCGGCTCTCAAAATATCTTGACAAAGAACAGAGAAAAAAGGAATATGCAAAACTGAAAAACTGGGCTCATGAATTTATTCTTACAAAAAAACTTTACGAACAGAAAACTCAAACAAGAAGATATAATTCCGGCGATATTTTTACAATACAGGGAAGAGAGTTTTTGATAACAATAAACTATGACGACAGGGTAGCAAGTAAAGGTGTTTTGAAAAACGATGTCATTACCCTCACACTTTCTGGCGGCATGAAGCCTAAGGAAGAACAGCGCCACAAAAGTTACTTAATAAGCCGACTAGTAGGGAATGAATTTCAGCCTATGATTGCACAGCG
>JBJXHH010000228.1:0-2543 GCA_046160675.1 Chitinophagales bacterium | reverse complement strand
GCAAAAATTATTTTTTTGAGCGGTGGCGATCAGAGTGTGTTGATGAAACATATTTCAGGAACTGAATTTAAAAAGAAGATTCAGAAAGCATTTTGGAATGGGTCAACTATTGCCGGAACCAGTGCCGGAGCTGCGTTGATGAGTGAAAAGATGATTACTGGAAATGCATTACTTGATACAACTTATGAATCAACATTTTATCTGCTCCTGGAAAATAATGTTGAGATAACAGAAGGGCTGGGATTGCTTGACTCAGTGATTATTGACCAACATTTTGTTGTAAGAAGTCGCTATAACAGATTGCTCTCTGCCTTGCATGCCTTTCCGAACTATCAATGCATTGGCATTGATGAAGAAACTGCATTAGTTGTGCATAAGGGGAGGGGAAAGGTTATCGGCAACAGCCAAGTAATTGTAGTTTCAAACACAGAGGCAGCTTCAGACAAAAATAGTATCATCAACACAAAAAATATTGACCTGGATATCTATGCACCTGGGGAGGAGATGGAAGTGAAATAATATTAATGCTTCCGAATTTTTTCATTGTTCGGAATGATTCATAAGGGTGGACTGATTTATCACTCCAAAAACTTGTTTTACATTAGAGTGAATCAGCGAAGTCAATGAGACATTTTATTCCTTCTTCCCTAAAATATCCAGCATAAAAGCATAATCCAAGGCTATCTCTTTCAGGCTTTCATATCTTCCACTGTTACCCCCGTGCCCTGCGTCCATGTTGATCTTAAAAATAAGTAGGTTATCATCTGTTTTCATGTGCCGCAGTTTAGCTACCCATTTTGCCGGTTCAAAATATTGTACCTGGCTGTCATTAAAACCTGTTGTTACCAGTATGTTTGGGTATTCTTTTTTTTCAACATTGTCATAAGGCGAATAGGTAAGCATGTAGTCATATTGTTCCTTAATTTTCGGATTTCCCCATTCAAGCCATTCAAATGTTGTGAGTGGGATGGTTTCATCTTCCATTGTCGTCATTGCATCAACAAACGGAACGTCAGCAATAATTCCCCTGTACAGATCAGGTCGCATATTAGTAATGGCACCCATGAGTAGACCACCGGCGCTGCCACCATTTGCAAAGAGTTTATCAACTGCTACATATTTATGATGAATGAGATGTTCGCTGCAGTCGATAAAATCATAAAACGTATTTTTCTTTTTCAGCATCTTCCCATCTTCATACCATTGCCCGCCCATTTCCTGCCCGCCTCTTATATGTGTGTTAGCATACACAAAACCCCGGTCGAGCAGGCTTAAAATATCTGAGTTAAAGTAATCTTCATTACTGGAACCATAGGCGCCGTAGCCATAGATAAAACCCGGATTGGTTCCGTCTTTTTTAAACAGATCTTTCCTGTATACAACGGCCATCGGGATTTTTTTACCATCTCTTGCCGGAACCATCATGCGTTCTGTTGCATATCTAGTTTTATCATAACCGCTGGGAATTTCTTCCTGCTTCAGTAATTTTTTTTCTTTTGTGTTTGTATTGTATTCATAAATAGAGTAAGGTGTGATGAGTGACGAATAACCGAAGCGAATATTCTCACTCTTATATTCCGGATTATAACCTAGTGTAGCATAATAAGCTTCTTCATCAAAAACAATATTATCTTCCGTGCCGCCTCTTTTCAATACCCGGAGTTTAGTTAATCCTTCTTTTACTTCTTCAGCAACAATATAGTTTTCAAAAAATTGAGTGCCACTCAGGAAAACATCATCCCTGTGCGAAAGAACATCCTTCCAGTTTTCTTTTGCACCATTAGAAATTGGAGTAGAAACTAAACGATAATTTACGGCTTTGTAATTTGTGTGAATGAGAAAGCGGTCGCCTTCTGTATGATCAGCATAATAAATGACATTTTCTTGTAGCGGTGTAATTACTGTAAAAGAAACCGGGTTCGCAGCATCAGTGTATAACATGATATCTGCATCCGTTCTGCCGAATGTAACAAACAGGTATTTTTCACTCCTTGAATTATATACATAGCCGTCCAGGGTTTCATCTTTTTCTTCAAGCAACACAACATCTGTGTTCGTATCCTTCCCGATAACATGTTTTTTAAATTTGTAAACCCTGAGTGTTTTGGGGTCAGGAACGCCGTAAATAAGAGCTTTATCATCTGTTGTCCATTCGCATCCGCCCCTGGTATTTTCAATTTTGTCTTTCAGGAATTTTCCTGTTTTCATGTCTTTGATCCTGATCGTATAAAAGTTTCGCCCCTCAACATCAGCAATAATACATGCCTTGCTTGCATCATGGCTCATAACTACATAAAAACTCAGGAACTCTTCATTCTTACCGAGTTCATTTCCGTCAATAATGATTTCTTCTTTCGCATCCAGGCTCCCTTTTTTGCGGCAGTAAATTGCATATTCTCCACCGGGAATATATCTTTCGTAATACCAGTAATCGCCTTTTTTGTAAGGAACGGTGTTCTCATCCTCTTTTATTCTGCCCTTCATTTCATTAAAAAGTTTTTCCTGCAGGTTCTTTGTATGCGACATCACAACTTCCGTATAAG
>JBJXHH010000227.1:0-4504 GCA_046160675.1 Chitinophagales bacterium | reverse complement strand
CACTCTACATTTAGTGGTGCAGGTGCAGAAGTTCTGGGCTACTTTTTCCCTTCTGCTGCAGGTGAGTTCGCTGCCATGGCTGTGGAAGCATCTGAATCAAGAATTTATGCCCGCATTCACTTCCGTTACGATTGCGAAACGGGTGTAGAAGTAGGAAACAATATTGGAGGATATTCAATTGCAGCTGCAGCTGCTGACGGAGCTGATTAATTACCTTTTTTCATATACTAAAAACCGATGCCGGAATTCTGGGGTCGGTTTTTTTATACAACATAAAAAATTAAATTAAAATAAAAAATATGTGTTATATTTTGTTGATAATTTTAAGTTATTAAACTTTTCCTTGAAAAATACTACGATTATTTTTGCGTTTATTCTAATATTTATCTAAAAAGGAGGAAAATATGTTTAATTCCAGAACCTCAGCTATGGAACAGGTACTCAACCGCAAGACTGTTGAAGTAAAACCACCCGCTAACCGAATTTCAGAATTTTATGGCTCAAATGTGTTCAGCGATGAGATCATGCGTAAACACCTGAGCGAAGAGGCATATTACAGTGTCAAAACCTCCATCCAGTTAGGTCAGAAAATTGACCGTAAAATTGCCGACCAGGTAGCGGCAAGCATGAAAGCCTGGGCAATGAGCAAAGGCGCAACACACTATACACATTGGTTTCAACCATTAACCGGAGCTACCGCTGAAAAACATGACAGCTTCTTCACCCCCTCAGGTGTTGCAAAAGGAATGGAAACTTTCAGTGGGGGGAGTTTAGTACAGCAGGAACCTGATGCAAGTTCCTTCCCGAGCGGCGGTATCCGTAGTACTTTTGAAGCACGAGGTTATACAGCATGGGACCCTAGTTCACCGGCATTTATCATGGAACTTGGCAGTGGTAAAACTCTTTGTATCCCTACCATCTTTGTTTCTTACACAGGAGAAGCACTCGATTATAAAGCACCACTTTTAAAATCTCTACAACTATTAGATCAGGCCGCTGTTCCTGTTTGCCAGTATTTTGATAAAAATATCACCCGGGTAACTGCAACATTGGGTTGGGAGCAGGAATATTTTTTAGTTGACGAAGCATTGTTTCTCTGCCGTCCGGATCTGAGCATCTGTGGAAGAACCTTAATGGGGCATTATCCCTCTAAAGGCCAACAACTGGAAGATCATTATTTTGGAAGTATCCCCGAGCGCATTTTCAATTTCATGATAGATTTTGAAACTGAATGTCATAAATTGGGCATCCCACTAAGAACCAGGCATAATGAAGTTGCCCCCGGTCAGTTTGAATGCGCCCCGATGTTTGAAGAAGCAAGTGTTGCAGTAGATCATAATTGTTTGCTAATGGATGTGATGGAAAAAGTTGCCAGGAGACATAAACTACGGGCCCTCTTTCATGAAAAACCATTTGCAGGTGTGAATGGCTCAGGTAAACATAATAACTGGAGCATGGGAACTGACACCGGCAAAAACTTACTAAGTCCCGGAAAAACGCCAAGAACAAATTTGTTGTTCCTTACATTTTTCATCAACACAATAAAAGCTGTACATGAATATGCTGACTTGCTGAGAGCAAGTATTGCAAGTGCAGGGAATGATCACCGTCTTGGAGCAAACGAAGCACCTCCGGCTATTATTTCAGCTTTTATAGGAACTGCCCTGCGAGAAGTTTTAAACGAAATTGAAACAAGGGTGGATGAAAACACTTTTGATGATCTTGATAAAGCAGATCTGAAGCTTGACATTCATAATAAAATACCGGACCTGATGCTGGATAATACTGACAGGAACAGAACCAGTCCGTTTGCATTTACTGGAAATAAATTTGAATTCAGGGCAGTAGGTTCATCAGCTAACTGCAGCAAAGCCATGACAACTTTGAACAGTATCGTTGCTCACCAATTAATGAAATTCAAGGAAGAAGTGGACGCTTTAACCAAAACCGGTGAAGGAAAAGAAAATGCAATTCTGAAAACACTGCGCAAGTATATTTCAGAAAGCAAGGATATTTTGTTTGAAGGAGATAACTATAGTGAGGAATGGCAAAAAGAAGCAGTGGAAAAAAGAGGATTACATAATGTAAAAACAACACCCGAAGCGCTTGACTTTTATGCCGGTAAAAAAGCACATGAAATATTTGTGAAGAACAATGTATTAAGTGATCGGGAATTACATGCAAGGATGGAAATTGAATTTGAAGAATACGCAAAGAAGATTCAAATTGAGGCAAGGATATATGGTGAGTTGGTTTATAACTTTGTAATTCCTGTTGCTATTGAATACCAGAATGAATTGCTTGAAAATATTACAAAACTGAAAGCTCTTGGATTTAATGAAGACCATTATGCAGAGCAGCTTGATCTTGCAAAAAATATCACCTTACATTTAAATCATGTACGCAACAGTTTAGAACGCATGGTAGGGGAACGCAAACGGGCTAATCGGATTGAACATGCAAGAGATAGAGCTTATGCATACTGTAACAATGTAAAAACTTTATTTGATGAGATAAGAGAACATGCTGACATGCTTGAACGTTACCTGCCCGATAACAAATGGCAGCTTCCAAAATACAGAGAATTATTGTTTGTGAGATGATATTGAATTTCAAAAATAAAAACCTCTGCAAATTGCAGAGGTTTTTATTGCGTTACTATTTTTACACACCCTCAACAGAAACACCTCCTTCTATTCATCTGACATATGTTCTTTAAGCATGCAGGATCAGAGTCTTTCAAGAAATGAATTACTTCCAAAACATAAATATATTACAACTCAGTCCCTTTGTAGGGGTGAAAGGAGGAGGAATGCAAAAAAAAATTTATTTTCCTATAAGATATAAGCTCACCTGAAAAATTAATCTACCTCAAAACTAATAGAACAGTTTATTCTATACTCATTGATCTTTCCTTTTTTATCTACCGTGCAACTCATATTGTTTACGTTCACACTACGAATATTTCGGATTGATTTTGAGGCATGTGAAACCGCCTGATGAACGGCATCATCCCAACTCTTTTTGGAATTTGCCAAGAGTTCGATTACTTTAACTACTGCCATGTTTTGTGATTTAGGTTGTGAAAAAATATTTTGAACAATATTACAAGGAAAGTATGCAACTGCAAAATGCATACAATCCCCCAATTCGTATCTTTGACCTATGATCTACCTGACAAGGAAGGAACATTTTAATGCAGCACACAGGCTTTACAACAATGCCTGGAGCGAGGAAAAAAACTTTGAAGTTTTTGGGAAATGCGCAAACAAGAATTGGCATGGGCATAATTATCAATTGTATGTTACAGTTAAAGGGGAGCCCAATGCTGACACGGGATTCATTATGGATGCGAAGAAATTAAGTGACCTGGTAAAGAAAGAGATTCTAGAGCGGTTTGATCATAAAAACCTGAATGTTGACACAAATTACTTTAACACTATACAACCCTCCACTGAAAATTTTTGCAGAGTGATTTGGAATATCCTTGAACTAAAGATCAGGGAAGGCGTTTTACATTGCGTCCGTCTGCATGAAACTGAAAACATTTACGCAGAATATTTTGGTGAACATTAAACAATAATATGAAAACGAAAAATCCTGAATTGCTTGATAATGGTAATTTTTACAGCAAAGTAGAAAATTACGGCGACGATGTAATTGAGCAGTTAAAGAAGAGTTATACATCTATCATTACCTCTCTTGGTGAAGACTCAAAAAGGGAAGGGTTGGAAAAAACTCCTGAACGGGTTGCAAAAGCGATGCAGTTTTTAACTCAGGGCTATAATCAGGATGCAAATGCCATTGTTCGCAGCGCCATGTTCAAAGAAGATTGCAGTGAAATGGTAATAGTAAAAGATATTGAAGTATACAGCATGTGTGAACATCACATGTTGCCATTTTTTGGCAGGGCCCATGTAGCTTATATCCCAAACGGCTATATAGTTGGGCTGAGTAAAATTGCAAGAGTGGTGGATATTTTTGCAAGAAGGCTGCAGGTACAGGAAAGATTAACACAACAAATTTTACATTGCCTGGAAACGACACTGAAGCCACACGGTGTTGCAGTAGTTATGGAGGCAAGTCATCTCTGTATGATGATGAGGGGAGTACAAAAACAAAACAGTGTAACCACCACATCCGCCTTTACCGGGCAGTTTGAAAAAAAAGAAACAAGAAATGAGTTCATTAACCTCATTGCAGCAAGGCTCAGCAAGTGATTTAATGATAAAACCTAAAACCCTTTTAAGTAACCCTTACAGTAATGAAGAAAGCCTACATTTTCCCCGGACAGGGATCTCAGTTTCCAGGCATGGGAAAAGAATTGTATGAAACCAATGTTTCTGCAAAAGAACATTTTGAAAAAGCAAATGACATACTTGGTTTCAGAATTACTGACATTATGTTCAACGGCACTGAAGAAGAATTGAAACAAACAAAAGTAACTCAACCAGCAATTTTTTTACACTCAGTTATCCTTGCATCTACCCTCGAAAATTTTTCA
>JBJXHH010000226.1:0-24644 GCA_046160675.1 Chitinophagales bacterium | reverse complement strand
TCTATAAGTTCAAGCATTTCAAACCCGTTGATCTTTGGCATTTGTATGTCAAGAAAGATAAGGTCAGGTTTATATTCAGCAATTGCCTTCACTCCTTCAAAACCATCATTACATTCCTGCATAATTTCCATGTCCGGATAATCTTGCAGATATTCGGCCACTATGCTTCTTGCGAGCGGTTCATCATCAATTATTAATACTTTAATCATGGCTGTTGCGGAATTTGAATTGTTGTTGTAAAGATATTTTCATTTATTGAAGTTGTAACAAGGTCGTTTCTTGCAAATAAGAGATACAAACGACGCTTTATTGACTGCAAACCGAAGCCTGTTCCTTTTTGCTGAGTACCGGCACTTGTGTCAAATGGGTTTTGAATTTTAATAGTAACCAAGTTGTCCGTATTTGTTGCAGAGATAAGTATGAGTACTTCGTCTAGTGTATCATAAAGTCCGAACTTAATTGCATTTTCAACTACGGGCTGCAAAAGCAAACTGGGGATTTTCATATTACTTATGGTCTCATCAAATTTTATCTCTGTTTTTAATCTGTACCCGAAGCGAACTTTTTCAATGTCAAGATACAATTGCAGATTTTTAAATTCATCAGCGAGGGTTACAAATTGTGCATCGTCTTTTTTGATTGTGCCCCTTAAGAAATCCGAGAGCTGTTGGATCATTTTCCTTGCCTCCTCCGGTTTTGTTCCTGCCAATGCGCTGATAGAATTTAAACTGTTGAACAAAAAATGAGGTTGCAGTTGCTGCCGGAGATTATAGAGTTCGGCTTCTTTACTTAATTGCTCAGCATCATGTTTTCTTTGTTCTGACTCTTTTTGTTCCTGCATGCTTTGATACATCATCCCAATTAATGTTGTGCAAGCGGCAAGCAAAAAAACAATACTTGCCCGAACAGGCCATGCGATAGAAAGAAAATGAAGGTAATCAGCATTCTCCTTAAAAACTTTTTTAAGTATTAGCTGGCTCAGAGATATTACAAACCCACTTGAAATAACACTTACAGCAATGATATAGGCAAACTTTTCTTTTTGCGGAAGGTAAAACTGCATAATGTAAATGATAGCCAGGCACACCCCGCCAAGGAGCATATTCATTACCAGGCTATCTACAAAAGAAACAGAAGCGCCAAACCCAAAATAATTCATAGTAACAAACTGCAATTGCGCCCAAGCAAACCACACAATGGAAAAAATAATAATGAATCTGTTGGTTTTGAGAATTGGTTTCATGCTTCTTCAAGAATGATCAATAACTCTTTATCTCTATACCACCAAAGATGGAAGTACCTTTCAACAGCAGCACTTTTGTAGTATCGACCTGAATGTTTTGAAAAGGTCTTTTATCTTCCACCCCGCCAAAAATATTCACTACTTCCGATTTCAAGTCCCAATTTGGGGGAATGATAAGTTTACTTCCGCCCATAATCTGTGTGAGTTCCAATATGACAATTCCTTGTATATCTGCTTGTGAAAGATTTATTTCGGTTCCCCCGAAGATGCTTACCGCTTCGCCGCCCTTGAAGGATTTATTCATGATATTTTTAGTAACCCCGCCGAAAATAGATACGCTGTCTATATAATCTTCTGAAGTTCCGGGACCTGAGGTGGTTGTATTTTCATTACCCAAAAACGTATTCCCACCTTGCTTCCAGAATTTTACATTTTTGGGTCGCAGTATGAGATATGCCCCACCGAGAATGAGAAAAACCGGGCCGATAAAATAACGGATGTTCAATGCAGGTATAAAATCATCAAGCAGGAAAAACCCTCCAATTAGAACCAGAATTATCCAGGAAACGTTTTTAAAATTAGATTTTTCGCCAATGTAAATCCCAATGATAATCAATACGATTTCCCAGGATATAAAAATATTCACTGCACCTTCTGTAACCCTTTCTGCTATGAGCATTATTCCGAAGAAAAGCAGGGATAAACCTGTAAGAATAAATCGATTCCCTGAAGGCTTATTGGTGGGTTTATCTTCATTACCTGGCTCTTGTATAATCGTCATAACATGAAATTTTCGCCAAAGCTAAAGGTTGTAGAACTGGAGAAATACAAGCCTATGATGGTTTGAGGCAGATTATCGGTGAAAGCCTCATTTTAGTCGTTAAACCGTACCACTAGGTGCTCCATAAAGAAGTGGGTTGATTTGTTATGTCATAAATCAGAAAAATAGTTAGGGCAATTTTAAGCTCACATTTGTAACTCTGCTCTTAAAATAAATTTTAAACCATTTATGCATCTCGTACATACAGAATTTATAACTGTTCCCCGAGATGTGTTTTGGAAGACATGGATCAATGTGCCTGAATGGCATGCATGGGATCTTTCCATACTTTCAACGCAAATTGAAGAAACCGCACAGGAAACGAAAGCAGGTACCTTTATATTGGAAAAAGGGCATACTCAAAAGTTCAGATTTACCAAAGTGGAACCGGAAACTATGTATGCCTTTGAAGTGAATCTTCCGTTCAGTAATATTTATGTTACCCGTAAAATGGAGCCTTTAGCTAATGGTGTACTCGTAACACATGAATTTAAAACTGATGGGGCTTTGTTGCTTCCTAATGCCTTTTACAGGTCAGCAAAAAAACACTTCAGGCAATCTCTCATTAAATTGAAATATCTTGTAGAAGAGAATTATTGGAGAGGAAGTATTTCAAAAATACATATTGATGATAAAATGTGTGCCTGAAATGTATCGCATATAAAACCTTCGCTTTATTAGATAGATACCAGATTATCGTATAATTCACCGTCTGCTGTATACTTTTGGGGGATGAATTTTTTAACTATAGAGGGTCTTTCTAAAACTTATGATACAAAAATTTTATTCGAGAATATCTCTCTGAGCATTAACAAGGGTCAGAAAGTAGCACTCGTTGCAAGAAATGGAGCTGGTAAAACTTCTCTCATGCGTATTATTATGGGAGCTGAAGTAGCAGATGCAGGAACAATTTCAATCAGGAAAGGTATTACCACTGCCTTTTTAGAACAGGAACCTCACCTGGATGAAGCGAAATCTATTTTGGAAAATGTTTTTATCGGTAACTCGCCAATTATACATGCCATTAGCAATTATGAAAAATGCCTGATAGAACAAGAGCATACACATACAGAAGAAAGCATGAAGCGACTGGAAAAAGCACATGAAGTAATGACGGTGCTGGATGCCTGGGATTATGAATTAAAAATAAAACAAATCCTTTCACACCTGAATATTCATGACCTGGAGCAACCTGTTAAAACATTAAGCGGAGGGCAGAAAAAAAGAGTCGCCCTTTCTAAGGTTTTAATTCTGGAGCCCGATTTTTTAATACTGGATGAGCCTACAAACCATCTGGATATAGACATGATAGAATGGCTGGAAGAATTTCTCTCCACTAAAAATATGACACTCCTGATTGTTACCCACGACAGGTATTTTTTAGACAGGATTTGTACTCAAATTATTGAATTAGATAAAACCACTCTTTTCCCTTACAATGGAAATTATTCTTTGTATGTAGAGAAAAAGGCAACCCGTGAGATGGTGGAAGCCAGCGAATTTGAAAAAACGAAAAATATTTATAGAAAAGAATTAGAATGGGTACGCAAAATGCCCAAAGCAAGAACTACAAAAAGTAAAAGCAGGTTAGATTCTTTTGATGTGATAGAAGAGAAGGTGAAGGGAAAAGTAATAGAAGAAAAATTGAAGCTGGAAGTAAAGATGACCAGAATTGGTGGAAAAATACTGGAGATGCACAAAGTTTCTAAATCTTTTGGTGCTATTTCTATTTTGAAAAAGTTTACATATGATTTTAAAAGGGGAGAGAAAATCGGGATCATAGGAAAAAACGGAGTTGGAAAAACTACTTTCTTAAATATGCTCATGGGGTTGGAAAAACCCGACAGCGGAAAGATACAAAGCGGAGAAACGATTGTATTTGGATATTATTCTCAATCAGGTTTGCGGTTAAAGGAAGATAAACGGGTGCTTGATATTGTAAAAGACATTGCTGAGTTTATACCTATGGCCGATGGAAGTAAATTATCTGCTTCACAACTGTTATTGCGCTTTCAATTTGCACCGGAAACACAATATGCTTTTGTTTCAAAATTAAGCGGGGGCGAAAAAAGAAGATTGTATTTAATGACGCTGCTCATTACAAACCCCAATTTTTTAATTTTAGATGAACCGACAAATGATTTAGATATTCTTACTTTGAGTATTCTTGAAGAATTTCTGAAAAATTACCAGGGTTGTGTAATTATTGTTTCACACGATCGGTTTTTTATGGATAAATTAGTTGACTCGCTTTTTATCTTTGAAGGTGATGGGATTGTAAAATCATTCCCCGGAAATTATTCTGAATATAGGATTTCAGTAAAATCAGAAAATAAAGAAAAAGTTAACCCTGCAAGTACAGACATAGCAACAAACAGCAACAATACCAATAGAAAAGAAGCACAAACAGATACTTCCAAAAAAAGAAAAATCTCTTTTAAAGAAAGACTCGAGTTTGAAACGCTGGAAAAAGAAATTGCACAACTTGAAACTGATAAAAAAGAAATAGAAGATAAATTGTCTTCAGGTATTTTTGATCATAAAGAAATTGCTACTTTATCCCAAAGAATGCTTGATGTAACGAATTTACTAGATGAAAAAAGTTTCCGCTGGTTGGAGTTGAGTGAAATAGTTTCTTAATCCGCCCCTTCCCGGATCCCTTTCCTTCGGGCATCAATATCAATCCTTTTGTCTGTGGGTTCTACCAGCATATCTTTTGTGAAGATAAAAGTATCTCTTTTGTAATCGCTGAGGGCGATGCGATCTGTCAGGTAGATTGCATCTTTCGGGCAGGCTTCTTCACACAAACCGCAGAAAATACAACGCAGCATGTTGATGTTATACTCCTTCGCATATTTTTCTTCCCTGTATAAATGTTCTTCTCCCTTTTTCCTTTCTTCTGCTACCATTGTTATTGCTTCTGCCGGGCAGGCAATGGCGCAGAGCCCGCATGCAGTGCAGTTTTCCCGCCCCTGGTCATCTTTCTTCAACACATGCACCCCTCTGAATACTTTGCTGTGTTCCCGTTTTTCTTCAGGGTAGTTTATAGTTACTTTCTTTTTGAAAAAGTGTTTGAAAGTAATGCGCAACCCGCCAAGAATTGCCGGAAGATATAGCCTCTCAACAAACGTCATCTGTTTGTTTGAAACTACTTTACTTCTGTTGGTTAAACTTTGCATTTCCTGTTTTTGGATAAATTTATTTAACAAACGTTTGCCATGCGCCTACTGCAAGCATATTTAAAATGGCAAGCGGTAATAATATCTGCCAGCCTAATCTCATTAACTGATCATATCTGAATCTTGGTATTGTCCAGCGAATCCACATAAAAAAGAAAATGAAAAAGATCACCTTCGCAAAAAATACAAAAAATCCCACTATCGCAAGCGCATTTCCTGATAATCCAATGCTATCCTGGAAAGGGAAATTATAGCCGCCGAAATACAATGCTGCAATCATAGCAGATGAAATGAACATATTGATGTACTCAGCAAATAAATATAACCCGAGCTTCATGCTGGAATATTCAGTATGATATCCGCCTACCAGTTCTGTTTCACATTCCGGAAGGTCAAATGGGGTTCTGTTGCATTCAGCGAATGCACAGATTATAAATATAAGGCATCCAAGTGGTTGTACAAATACGTTCCATTGCATGCCGTTCCATCCGCTTTGTTGAGCAACAATATCATTTAAACTCAATGAATTTGCTGTGAGAATAATTGCTATCACACTCATACCCATGGCAAGTTCATAACTTATCATTTGACTTGAAGCTCTCACAGCTCCTAGCAAAGAATATTTATTATTACTTGCCCATCCGCCAATCATTATTCCGTACACACCCAAACTTACAACCCCCAGTACATATAACACTCCAACATTTATATCAGCAACTTGCAAAGAGAAAGTTTGTCCGTTAATAGTGATATCTCTGCCCCAGGGTATAACTGCGCTTGTCATCAAAGCTGTAAGCATAGTGATACTTGGGCCAATTATAAATAAAAACCTATTGGAAGTATTGGGGATTATTTCTTCTTTCATGAACATTTTCACCCCATCTGCTAATGGCTGTAACAGCCCGAAAGGTCCGGCACGGTTGGGCCCCAGCCTGTCTTGCATGAATGCTGCAACTTTTCTTTCCCCGTATGTACTATATGCAGCAACTCCCAAAGAAACCAGGAAGAGTACAAGTACTAAAACAATTTTAAATATGATTACGGCTTCCATTTTTATTAACTGATTTGATTTTGTGTTACTGGTAATTCATAAGGCAAATGATTTTGTGAGATCACTGAGTTTGTTTCAATTTTTGTGGGTCCGTCAATAACCCAATCCCTTGTTTCTTTTTTCTCAAACCTACATTCATTGCAAATAAAATCTATACTCTCATTCCATTTATCTTTCCTGGATGTTACCCGCAATACTTCATCGCCCTGATACCACAAGGTTACTTTGCCAGAACATTTTTTGCAATCCCTATGTGCCTCTACAGGTTTAGTGAACCAAACTCTTGATTTAAAACGAAATGTTTTATCAGTTAATGCACCCACCGGGCAAACATCAATCATATTTCCTGAAAAATCATTGTCAACTGCTTTTTCAATGTAGGTGGAAATTTCAGAAACTTCTCCCCTGTTCAATATCCCATGCACTCTTTCGGGAGTTAACTGATCGGCAACTTGTGTGCAGCGATAACAGAGAATACATCTTGTCATGTGCAGTTGTATTTTTTCACCGATGTCTATTTTCTCAAATTCTCTTCTTTTGAATTCATACCTGCTTTTAGCAAAACCATGCTCATAACTCAAATCCTGCAATTTACATTCACCAGCCTGGTCGCATATCGGGCAATCGAGCGGGTGATTAATCAGTAAAAACTCAACAACACCTTTTCTTGCTTCAATTACTTCAGGTGAAGTTTCATTCCGCACTTCCATTCCATCCATGACATTGGTTCTGCAACTTGCAACGAGTTTCGGCATAGGACGAGGGTCTTTTTCAGAACCCTTTGTCACCTTCACTAAACATGTTCTGCATTTTCCTCCGCTGCCCTGCAATTTTGTATAGTAACACATAGCAGGCGGCACATTTTCGCCTATCATTCTTGCTGCATTCAGTATGGTAGTTCCTACAGGAACTTCTATTGTTATATCGTCTATGGTTATTTTGGGCATTTTCTATTCTTATACTGTTTGCATTTTCATCTCCGGCTGATACACATGATCTTCATCAAACACTCTGTTCGGATATTTTACATGATATTCAAATTCATGGCGGAAATGCCTGATAGCTGAAGCCACCGGCCAAGCTGCTGCATCGCCTAAGGGGCAGATGGTATTACCTTCAATTTTCCGCTGGATATCCCACAAAAGGTCAATGTCTTCCATTTTTCCGTGGCCGTATTCAATGTTGTGTAACACCCTTTCCATCCATCCCGTTCCTTCACGGCAGGGTGAACATTGCCCACAACTTTCATGATGATAAAACCTTGCAAAATTCCAGGTATTGCGAACGATACATTGTTTTTCATCATACACAATAAATCCGCCCGAACCCAGCATACTGCCTGTAGCAAATCCACCTTCGCTCAAACTTTCATAGGTCATCAATCTCGGGTTGCCGTTACTCTCTTTTAACAATAAATGTTTTGGTAAAATGGGAACAGATGACCCTCCGGGCACACATGCTTTTAACTCAAGATTATTTTTCATGCCTCCGCAATATTCATCACTGTAAATAAATTCTTCAACAGGTAGTCCTAAATCAATTTCATACACTCCCGGTTTATTTATATTTCCTGATGCAGAAATGAGTTTTGTTCCGGTTGATTTTCCGATGCCGATTTTTGCATATTCATCTCCACCCTCATTGATAATTGGAACCACCGCTGTTATACTCTCTACATTATTTACAATCGTAGGGCAATTCCAGACACCGGAAACAGCAGGAAAGGGTGGTTTAATCCTCGGCAATCCCCTTTTACCTTCCAACGATTCGATCAATGCAGTTTCCTCTCCACAGATATAAGCTCCGGCGCCAGGATGAACATACAAGTCCAAACTATACTCCGTGCCTAAAATATTTTTTCCCAAATATCCTTTTGCATAAGCTTCTGCTATTGCTTTTTCCAATATGCGCAGAATAAACATGTACTCACCCCGGATATAGATATAACTTGTGCGGCATCCAAGTGCATAGCTGCTTGTGATCATTCCCTCGATGAGTAAATGTGGAATCTTTTCCATGAGCAGGCGATCTTTAAAAGTCCCGGGCTCACTTTCATCAGCATTGCATAAAAGATACCTGGGTTTATCTGAAGATTTATCTATGAAACTCCATTTTAATCCTGTAGCGAATCCTGCACCACCTCTACCTCTCAACCCTGATTTTTTTACTTCCTCCGTAACTTCATCAGGAGTCATTTTTTTTAAGGCTTTTTCTACAGAACGGTAGCCGCCGTTTTGTAAATACACATCAAGGGTTTCGATTCCGGGTTTATTTATATGCTCTAATAATAGTTTTCTTCCCACAGGTTAATTATTTATCTCCGCTAATTTTTCTTTTTTCAACACATCTAAAATAGCATTTGTCTTTTCCTCGGTCAGGTGCTCATAATATTTTTCTCCTACCTGGAACATGGGGGCATAACCACAGGCTCCTAAACATTCCACTGTTTTTAAAGTAAACATTTTATCGGGTGTTGTTTCTCCAACTTTAATCCCGAGTTTTTTTTCAATGTAAGAAACAATCTTTTCTGCTCCGCAAATCATACATGGCCCTGTCTGGCACACTTCAATCAAAATTTTGCCAACCGGTTTTGTATTATACATGCTGTAGAATGTTGCAACTTCATACACTTCAATTGGGTGTAAATGCAAAATGCGGGCAACATATTCCATTGTTTCTGTTGAAAGCCATCCGCCGAACTCTACCTGTGCAATATGTAACACGGGTAGTATGGCAGATTTTTGTTTGCCCTCTGGGTATTGCGACATGATGCGGGCTACTTCCTGCATGGCTTCGGGGGAGAACTCTGAGGGCTGAGAATTTGTCATAAAGAAGTGTAAAATTAAGGGGTTTTTATGGGATTTTTAAGAAGAATAAAACCCGCTTTTTGACAACAATTACTCTACAGTTCGATTGATGGGATTAAAACAAAAAAGCCAACTCGTTTGAGTTGGCTTTTGGAGTATCAATGAATTTTCTACTTCTCCTCTTTCACACCTTCCACCAGCACACTTACATTATTTTTCAACACTTCTACAAATCCGCCTTTTACACTGAAGTATCTCGTTTCTTTCCCGGCTATCAATTTTATCTTTCCTGCTTTTAATGATGCGATCAATGGTGCATGGTTATTCAAAACCTGGAATGCCCCGGTTGTACCCGGAAATTGCACACTGTCAGCATCTCCGCTGAATACTTTTTTTTCGGGACTTAATATTTCAACTTTCATTACCAGTCAAATTATTTTTTCGCTTCTGCTATCAGTTTCTTGCCTTTTTCAATTGCATCATCAATAGTTCCTACAAGGTTAAATGCCGCTTCAGGGTATTCATCTACTTCACCATCCATAATCATGTTAAACCCACGGATAGTTTCTTCAATCGGTACTAATACACCTTTTAACCCAGTAAACTGCTCGGCAACATGGAAAGGCTGAGATAAGAATCTTTGTACCCTTCTTGCACGGCTGACAACTAATTTATCTTCTTCTGAAAGTTCTTCCATTCCAAGAATGGCAATGATATCCTGCAATTCTTTATAACGCTGCAAAATGCTTTTCACTCGTTGTGCAGTATTATAATGTTCATCACCCACTACATCAGCAGAAAGGATCCTTGAAGTAGAATCCAATGGATCTACCGCAGGGTAAATACCAAGCTCAGCGATCTTCCGGCTCAATACTGTTGTTGCATCAAGGTGACTGAAAGTAGTTGCCGGCGCAGGGTCCGTCAAGTCATCAGCAGGCACATACACTGCCTGAACAGATGTGATGGAGCCTCTCTTGGTTGATGTAATTCGTTCCTGCATCAAACCCATTTCAGTAGCAAGTGTCGGCTGGTAACCTACTGCAGAAGGCATACGTCCTAATAGAGCTGATACCTCAGAACCTGCCTGTGTGAAACGGAAAATGTTATCAATAAAGAAAAGGATATCTTTTCCTTTTGCATCTTTTGCATCGCCATCACGGAAATATTCTGCAACTGTGAGTCCAGCAAGTGCCACCCGTGCTCTTGCTCCCGGTGGTTCGTTCATCTGTCCGAACACAAGCGTAGCCTGGCTTTCGTTTAACAGTTTGTAATCTACTTTGCTCAAATCCCAACCGCCTTCTTCCATGCTGTGCTTAAAATCGTCGCCGTACTTTATAACGTTACTTTCAATCATTTCCCGCAGGAGGTCGTTTCCTTCACGGGTTCTCTCACCAACACCGGCAAACACTGACATTCCTGAATATCCTTTCGCAATATTGTTAATCAACTCCATGATTAGAACCGTTTTGCCTACACCTGCACCACCAAATAAACCGATCTTACCACCTTTTGCGTAAGGCTCTAGTAGGTCAATTACTTTGATACCTGTGAAAAGTACTTCTGATTCTGTGCTAAGGTCTTCATAAAGCGGGGGTTTGCGGTGGATAGGTGCCCGTTTTTCAGACACCACCTCTGTCATCCCGTCAATGGCTTTCCCAACAACATTAAATAACCGTCCCCTGATCGTTGCACCAGTTGGCATTGAGATATTTTCGCCCAAATCAATTACCTCAGTTCCTCTTACAAGACCATCAGTAGAGTCCATAGCAATGGTTCTTACACTGTCTTCCCCAAGGTGCTGTTGCACTTCTAAAATGAGTGATTCGCCGTTCTCCCTTTTAATTTCAAGGGCATTGAGGATTTCTGGGAGATTTCCTTCATCAAAGCTCACATCTACAACGGCTCCGATGATCTGTTTTACTTTACCTTTTCCTGGCATTTTGTTCAATATTTTAAGGAGTTTGAGAGATTTTCTTTTGCGGCGGCAAAGGTAAGACCACATGGTCAGAATACAAAGCAGAGTGGAAAGAATTGCATCAGAATTGCGGATAATGAAATTTGTTGTAATCAGGTTTAAACAATTTGCAGATGTAGATGTTGCAGTATGCAAAAAAGGAAATATGAAATGCCCAGTATGTACTGATAAAGACCTGGTAATGAGCGAACGCCAGGGAATTGAAATTGACTATTGCCCCAACTGCCGTGGGGTTTGGCTCGACAGGGGTGAATTGGATAAGATCATAGAAAAATCATCTGACGATGATAGCCGCCGGGGCAAACCCGGCGAAAACAGGTTTGAAGAAGACAGAAAATCCGAAAAAACCTACCGGCATGATGATGATTACTACAAACACAAAAAAAGGAAAAGCGTTTGGGGTGAATTGTTTGATTTTTGATTTTCATAGGTCGTGCAAAACTAGAGGGTATTTTTTTTTGTATCTGATACCTTTGTACAGAAATGCTGAAAATAGGATGTAAGCGATGTTTGATTATACAAGTTATGCTGTTCTTCACTATGAACAGTATGTTTTCGCAAACCCCTGACACTGTAATATCTACTCAAACCAGTAAAAAGTTTTTCATCGTTCCGCTCATCGCTTTTAAACCTGAAACCAGTTGGGCTTTCGGTGCAGGTGCTGTTTATAGTTTTAAACCGACTAATGATTATGTTGCAAACTCCCCGGGTTATGCTTCCGACAGCATTGCCATCTCTCAAACCAATCCTTCAAAAATCATTGCTTATACTGTATATACTTTAAAAAACCAGTTTCAATTTGATGCAGGAGGCAGTGTGTACACAAAAGATAACCTCTGGTACTTGTATGCAAACTTCGCTTTTTACAGGTATCCTTCTTCATTTTTTGGAATAGGAAATAATACATCCTCTCAAAATGAAGAAAGATACACAAACACACACCCTTATATTCTTTTGCATGCACAAAAAAATGTTGCCAAAAATATTTATGCCGGCGGTAAGATATTTTTTGAACACACAAAGATTTTTGACATTGATTCAGGAACCATTCTTTTTAATGAAGAAATTCCCGGCGAGGAAGGAGGGCTCAATACTGGCATAGGCCCGTGGTTTACATTTGATAGCCGCAACAATGTGAATTACTCTACTAAGGGAATAAAAGCAGAAGTATCAACAGTTTTGCATAATCAAATTTTCGGAAGCGACTACAATTATCTTGAAAACAATATCAATGTAAGTTACTTCCTCCCTGTTATCAGTAATCACATTCTTGCAATAAATGGATATGCTGAATTCCTTCCGGGTTCTCCTCCTTTTAATCGCATGGCTGAATTGGGGGGAGGTGAACGCATGCGGGGGAATTATGAAGGCAGGTTTAGGGATAAACATTACTTGACAGTACAGGCCGAATACAGGATGCCCTTCGGGAAATTTTTTGGCGTTCATCTGTTTGGTGGTACAGGAGAAGTTGCCAATGAATTTTCTGCTTTTTCATTTAACGGCCTAAAATATTCTTTCGGAGCCGGTGGGCGCATATTCATCATACCAAAAGATAAACTCAGCCTGCGTATTGATTATGCATTCGGGAGTAAAAGCATTTATGATGATGAAAAAGGAAAAAATGTTTTTGACAAAGGCTTATATGTAACAATAGGTGAGGCATTCTAACCGCTGAAAATCCACTATTTTTACCCTGTATGAAACCCTTGGCTCAATTCGGACAATACTGCTTGATGATAGGTCATATGTTTAAGCGCCCGGAACGCTGGGAGATGTACAGGAAAGAACTGCTGCGGCAAATGTATGATATTGGTGTAGGTTCATTAGTGATTGTTCTTCTTATATCAATTTTCATAGGTGCCGTAACTGCTGTACAATCCGCATATCAATTGTACGGAACTGTACTTGTTCCAACATACTACCTCGGATTGATCGTTCGGGATACGATCATTTTTGAATTAGCTCCTACTGTAACCTGTTTGATTCTTGCAGGAAAGATCGGAAGTAATATTGCTAGCGAATTGGGCACAATGCGCATAACTGAACAGATTGATGCACTGGAAGTGATGGGTGTTACTACGGAAGCATATCTCATAGCTCCAAGAATTCTTGCTGCAATTATTATGATACCTCTGCTAGTCATTATATCCGCTTCAAGTGGGATCCTTGGGGGTATGTTTGCGGCAACCTTCACTGGATATGGAAATCATGAAGATTTTATGAAAGGCCTGCAAACATTTTATTCACCTTTTGACACACAGCTTATGCTTATAAAAGCATTTGTGTTTGCATTCTTACTCACCAGCATCGCATGTTGGAAAGGATTTTATGTAAAAGGCGGCGCATTGGAAATTGGAAAGGCAAGTACACAGGCTGTTGTGCTTGGATGTATTTTTATTTTGCTGGCAGATTATATTATCGCTGAATTGCTGTTATGATTGACGTAAAAAACGTAAGTAAAAGTTTCGGGGAACAGAAAGTTTTAAAAAACATTTCTGCAACATTTGAAGCCGGGAAAACAAACCTTATCATTGGCATTAGCGGATCAGGGAAAACTGTATTGATGAAGTGCATGGTAGGTTTGGTAAAACCTGATGCAGGTGAAATTCTATATCATGGAAATGATTTTTATTCTCTTGATAAAAATGATGTAAAAAAAATTCAGCGGGAGATAGGGATGCTGTTTCAAGGGGGAGCATTGTTTGACAGCTTGACGGTGGAAGAAAACATTATGCTTCCTCTGAATATGTTCAGCAATGACACAAAAAAAGATAAACTGCTCCGGGTAAATGAATGCCTTGACAGGGTAAACCTATCAGGCGCTAACAAGAAATATCCCGGAGAAATAAGTGGAGGCATGAAAAAACGGGTGGGTATTGCAAGGGCAATAGTGCTGAATCCGGAATTTTTATTTTGTGATGAACCGAACTCGGGCCTTGACCCTAAAACATCATTAGTGATTGATAATCTTATCCGTGAAATTACTCATGAATTTAAAATCACCACCATCATCAACACCCACGATATGAACAGTGTGATGGAGATTGGTGAAAAAATTATTTTTCTGCACAAAGGGGAAAAAGAATGGGAAGGCAGCAACAAAGAAATTCTCCATGCCGATAATGAGAACCTGAATTCTTTCATTTTCGCCAGTGAGTTTTTAAAGGAGGCTAGAGATAGCATGAAAAAAAATGTGAAAGCATAAAAACTTATTACAAATCCTTTACACTCATTTTTTTCTTTTGTTTTTTATTTTGCGAGATATGAAAAATCCCACTTCATCAAATTGATGAACATATCAATATGCTGTTATACCCAATAGACAGGATTTTGTTTAGAGAGTACTGATAGGTTTGTAGTTTCTCTAAACAGCTACAATGATTTTATACTCGCTACAGGCTTATTAGACTCATGAGAGATTAGGAATAACCAACTCCTGCCCGATCTGAATTTTATCAGGATCGCTGAGCTGTTCTTTATTGGCTTCAAATATTTTCATGTATTTGCCTGCATCATCATAAGCCATTTTTGCAATCTTGCTAAGGCTGTCGCCTGCAACTACTTTATGAACGCCGTAGATGGATGTATCTTCTACAACTATTTCGGCAACAACATCGGTTGGAGTATCGCCGCCGGCTTTTTTAATTTTATCCCACACAAGATCTTTTTGCATTTGATATTTTGCCTTGCCGCCAATCTTTAGAACACCGTTTTCTTCTTTCACAAAACCTTCGGCTATTTGCAATTCTTCGCCTTTGTCAAGCGCTGCTTTGTACTTTTCCTGTAAATTCATATTTTTTATTTTAACTGGTTAAAAAATGGACTGCGAAGTTGGGGAAAATTTTTAAACTATTGTTTAGCATGCATTTATTTATTTTTTTTACAAGTACCAAAAAAATTGAGGCTCTATTCTCTCCCCTAAGGAAGTTCAAAACCTGCCTGCTGTAGCCACGGCTTAGGGTAGCATCCAGACCTGAGCAAACTGAGAGCTTTTACTCGTTTTCGATTAGTTAATTCTCATCATTTACCATTCGGGTATTGGAATGGGCAACGGAAGTCTTACAGTGAACAGCGGGAAAAAGTATTAAAATTTACCCTGTTGTTCAAGTATCTTCGCCTCCGGAAATTAACACTTTAAAAAAAATCAATTTTAATAAATGAGTGTATTAGTAGGGAAATATTCAAGAGTAATTGTTCAGGGATTTACAGGAAAGGAAGGCACTTTCCATGCTGAACAGATGATTGCTTACGGAACGAATGTGATAGGCGGGGTTACCCCTGACAAAGGTGGAACTAAGCATCTTGACAAGCCCGTGTTCAATACGGTGGAAGAAGCTGTGAAAAAAGAAAGTGCAAATACTTCAATCATTTTTGTTCCACAGTCGTTTGCTGCTGATGCAATTATTGAAGCGGCTGATGGAGGTATAAAGGTGATCGTTTGCATTACGGAAGGAATTCCAGTTCAGGACATGGTGAAGGTGAAAAATTATTTGCAGGGAAAAGATTGCAGGCTCATTGGGCCTAACTGCCCCGGCATTATCACCCCGGGTGAAGCAAAGGTGGGAATCATGCCGGGATTTATTCATCATCCGGGAACGATAGGAATTGTTTCCCGCAGCGGAACGTTGACATATGAGGCGGTTGACCAAGTAACCAAAGCAGGACTGGGACAAAGTACATGTATCGGTATTGGGGGCGATCCTGTTATCGGCACCACAACATTAGATGCAATTCAATTATTGATGGATGATCCGGGAACGGATGGAATTATTTTGATTGGCGAGATTGGCGGAACGATGGAAGCACTTGCCGCAAACTGGATAAAGGCCCATGCAACAAAACCAGTGGTAGGTTTTATTGCAGGGCAAACAGCTCCGAAAGGAAGAACGATGGGACATGCCGGGGCGATTGTTGGCGGAAAAGATGATACTGCGGCCGCTAAAATGGAAATTATGCGTACCTGCGGCATTCATGTAGTGGAAAGCCCTGCAGTGATTGGGGAAACAATGCTAAGGGCACTAAAGGGTGCGACAACAAATTGAATATCCAACTTCGATACATCTTTTAAACGTTACGGCGTATGAGTAAAAGTTTCAGGAAAGAAAAAGATACAATGGGCATTGTTGAGGTTCCCGCAGATGTGTATTGGGGGGCGCAAACCCAGCGCAGTATCATAAACTTCCCAATTGCGCAGGACATCAACAAAATGCCCAAAGAAATTATTGCGGCTTTTGCCTACCTGAAAAAAGCAGCTGCAATTACAAACCTTGAACTTGGCGTTTTAGAAAAAGAAAAATGTGACCTTATTTCCCAGGCGTGTGATGAAATCCTTAATGGAGAATTAAATGATCAGTTTCCCCTTGTAGTATGGCAAACCGGCAGCGGCACACAAAGCAATATGAATGTGAATGAAGTGATCGCATACCGTGCACATGTTCTTGCAAGTGGAAGTTTATCGGATGAAATAAAGAAATTGAACCCGAACGATGATGTAAACAAAAGCCAGTCAAGCAATGATACCTTCCCCACAGCAATGCATATTGCCGCTTATAAAATTCTGATTGAAACAACAATTCCGGGGATCGAAAAACTGCGGGATACATTGGAGAAAAAATCAAAAGACTTCATGAAGGTTGTGAAGATCGGCAGAACACATTTCATGGATGCAACTCCGCTCACCCTCGGCCAGGAAATTTCAGGATATGTTTCTCAATTAAATCATGGTTTGAAAGCGATTAACAATTCACTGGCGCATTTGAGCGAACTGGCACTCGGTGGAACTGCAGTTGGTACAGGAATAAATACCCCTACCGGATATGATGTACTTGTAGCAAAAAATATTGCAGAGTTGACTGGATTGCCATTTATCACTGCTGAAAATAAATTTGAAGCATTAGCTGCGCATGATGCCATTGTTGAATCTCATGGCGCATTAAAAACAATTGCTGTTTCATTGATGAAGATTGCGAATGATATACGCATGTTAGGCAGCGGACCAAGAAGCGGCATCGGCGAAATATTTATTCCTGATAATGAGCCCGGTTCATCCATCATGCCCGGAAAAGTAAACCCTACTCAATGTGAAGCTCTCAGCATGGTTTGTGCCCAGGTGTTGGGGAATGATGTGGCGATAAATATCGGGGGGGCAACGGGACATTTTGAATTAAATGTATTCAAGCCCATGATGATCTATAATTTTTTGCATAGCGCAAGGTTACTTGGGGATGCATGTGTTTCTTTTAATGATAAATGCGCAGTTGGCATTGAACCCATTGAAGCAAATATTAAAAAACATGTAGATAATTCACTGATGCTTGTAACAGCGTTGAATACGAAGATAGGTTATTACAAGGCTGCAGAAATTGCACAAAAAGCACACAAAGAAAACAAAACACTGAAAGAAGTTGCTGTTGAACTTGGATATTTAACAGCAGCAGAATTTGATGAGTGGGTTGTGCCGATGAATATGGTGGGGAGAATACAGTGAATAGTTGTAAATTCATAAGTTTTTAAAATATAAATATAAATCATGCAAGAACTAATCAACAAAGTAAAAGAAGCCGCAGGCATCAACGATGAACAAGCGAAGGTTTCAATTGAAACAATTTCAAAATACCTGAAAGACAAAATGCCAAAAGCATTCGACAGTCAGATTGATAACTTGATAAATGGCGGGAAATTATCTGAGGGCATTAAAGAAAAACTCACTGACACAGCCGTTGATGTAAAAGAAAAAGTAGAAGATGTGTTTGATGATGTGAAAGACAAACTCAGCGATCTGTTCGGCAAAAAAGATAAGAAAGATTCAACCGACTCGTAAACCGTTTCCAGTTTGCTTTTCTGTGTGTAATAATATTACACTGCCATCATTTTGTATAGCGCCAAGTACTAAACATTCGCTGAAAAAATTTGCGATCTGTTTTACGGGGAAATTTACAACCGCAACGATTTGTTTGCCGATCAACTCTTCTTTTGAATAATGCGTTGTAATTTGTGCGCTGCTTTTTTTAATCCCTAACTCGCCAAAATCAATGGTGAGTTGATATGCAGGCTTCTTCGCATTCGCAAAGTCTACGGCTGAAAGAATGATGCCTGTGCGAATCTCTACTTTCTCAAAGTCATTCCAAGTAATCATAAACTGAATTTTACACAAATGTTGGTATTTTTTCTTTCCAGAAAAAATCTTCTCATCACCAGCTTTTGTAATTTTAACATCGCATGCAGTTTTCACACTTACATAATCACACCATGTACAGCCTGCTCGATGGGGCAAGTGATATTTCCCGGTTGTATAAAAAAGCTGTGAAAGACAATATGCCGGCCCTGGCTATCACTGATCATGGCAACATGTTCGGCGTTTTCCAGTTTGTTGCAGAAGCTTACAAGCATAAAAATGAAGACGGTTCGCTGAAGGTGAAACCCATTGTCGGCTGTGAGTTTTATGTCGTTGAGCGGATGGAAAGAAAACAATTTTCGAGAGAAGAAAAAGATATTCGTTACCACCAGGTTTTACTTGCAAAAAATGAAATTGGTTATAAAAACCTGGTTAAAATGTGTTCACTGGGATACATTGAAGGCATGTATGGCAAGTACCCGAGAATAGAAAAATCACTCATAGAAAAGTATCATGAAGGGTTGATCGCCACCACCTGCTGCTTGGCTGCAGAAGTGCCGAGAACCATCATGAAAAAAGGGAAAGAAGAAGCGGAAAAAATTTTTAAATGGTGGCTAGATCTCTTCGGAGAAGATTATTATGTGGAATTACAACGTCATGATATTCCTGACCAAGTATATGTTAATGATGTGCTTCTCCAATTTGCGGCAAAGTATAAAGTAAAGGTTATTGCAAGTAACGATGCACATTATGTTGACCGGGAAGATGCCAATGCTCATGACATTTTATTGTGCATCAACACCGGTGAAAAGCAAGCCACCCCAAAAGCAAAAGATTTTGGAGATGATGACATGCTGTTGAAAGGAAAACGTTTTGCATTTTATAACGATCAGTTTTATTTTAAAACAACGGTTGAAATGCAGAAGTTGTTTGAGGATATTCCTGAAGCGATCGACAATACCAATGAGATAGTTGACAAGATAAATTTGCTTGATCTTAAAAAAGATATCCTCCTTCCGAATTTTCCTGTTCCTTCTGAGTTTAAAATTCACAATGATGATGTACTCAATCAGTGGGAATATTTAAAACACATTTCATTTGAAGGGGCGAAAAAACGCTACGGTGAAATCCACAGTGAAGTTGAAGAACGGTTAAATTTTGAATTGTTTACTGTAAAAACAATGGGCTTCGCCGGTTACTTTCTCATCGTTGCAGATTTCATTCAGGCAGGGCGCAACATGGGCGTTTTCGTGGGCCCCGGGCGGGGTTCAGCTGCCGGAAGCGTCATTGCTTATTGTATAGGCATCACAAATATTGACCCGATAAAATACAACCTCCTGTTTGAAAGATTTCTCAATCCCGACAGGAAAACTATGCCCGATATTGACACAGATTTTGATGATGATGGCAGGCAGAAAGTGATTGATTATGTCGTAAAAAAATATGGGAAGAACCAGGTGGCACAACTGATAACTTATGGCACCATGGCAGCAAAAACAAGTATCAAAGATGTTGCACGGGTGATGGATCTTCCGATAGCCGACAGTAATGCCCTGAGTAAATTAGTGGCTGAACGCCCCGGGATTTCTTTAAAAAGGCTGATCAATGCCCCGTTAACGGGCGAGGATAGTTTATTTGCAAAAGAAGGATTACAAATAGACGATGTTGAAAATGCAAAACAATTGCGTAAAATTTTTCAGGATGAAAAAGATGAAAGAAGCAACATCATTAAAGAAGCATTGATCCTGGAGGGCAGCGTACGTAACACAGGGGTACATGCTGCGGGCATCATCATTGCGCCTACAGATCTTACTGATCTGATCCCTGTTGCAGTTGCAAAAGACTCCGACCTCGTTATTACACAATATGAAGGTGAAGTGATAGAAAATGCCGGCGTTATAAAAATGGACTTCCTTGGTCTGCGAACATTATCTATCATTAAAACCGCTTTAAATCTTATCAAGCAAAATCACAATATTGAAATTGATATTGATGCTATTCCCCTGGATGATAAAAAAACTTTTGAATTATACCAACGGGGAGAAACAAACGGTACATTCCAGTTTGAAAGCCCCGGCATGCAGAAATATTTACGGGAACTCAAACCTGATAAGTTTGAAGATCTTATCGCTATGAATGCCCTGTTCCGCCCGGGTCCGATGGAATATATTCCCAACTATATACGCAGGAAACACGGAAAAGAAAAAATTCAATATGACTTGCCCGAGATGGAACAAATCCTGCAGGAAACTTACGGCGTAACCGTTTACCAGGAGCAGGTGATGTTACTTTCTCAAAAACTTTCAGGTTTTACTAAAGGGGAAGCAGATGTGTTGCGCAAAGCGATGGGCAAAAAACAGAAAGATGTGCTGGATAAGATGAAAGATAAATTTTTATCTGGCGCAGAAAAAAACAATCTCAATAAAAAAGTTTGCGAAAAAATTTGGGTAGACTGGGAAGCCTTTGCACAATATGCCTTTAACAAATCTCATTCAACATGTTATGCATATGTTGCCTATCAAACAGCCTACCTCAAGGCACACTACCCGGCAGAATATATGAGTGCCGTACTCACACACAACCAGGGCAATATTGATAAAGTAAGTTTCTTCATGGATGAGTGTAAACGTATGGGTATACCCGTTTTGGCTCCCGATGTAAATGAAAGTGAATTTACGTTCGCAGTAAATGAGAAAGGGCAAATCCGTTTCGGATTAAACGCCATCAAAGGGGTAGGTGAAAATGCAGTTACGGAACTAATAAAAGAAAGAAAAAAAGAAGGCGCATTTAAAAGTATTCATGATATGATGCGCAGGGTGAGCGGTAGAAGTATAAACAAAAAAACACTTGAAGCCTTAGTGTATGCTGGGGCTTTAGACAGTTTCGGGCTACACAGGGCGCAATACTTTGCTACAGGAAAAAATGATGTTGCAAATGTGATTGAAACCGCTGTCCGCTATGGAAGTAACTTTGCTGACAGTATAGGTAAATCGCAAAATACTTTGTTTGGAGATACGATTGCCATTGAAATTGCAGAGCCTAAAATTCCTGAATGGCCTGAATGGAACAATGTAGAAAAACTGAAAAAAGAGTTAGAAGTGATTGGCATTTACCTCAGCGGTCACCCGTTAGATGATTATAAAATTGAAGCCGAAGCGTTAAAAACATGCAATGTAACTGAGGTAGAAAAATTTCTTGATAGGGAAATTCATGTGATAGGTTATGTTGTTTCATCACAAGTAAAAACTTCTAAGAACGGCGAAAAATTCGGCATATTTAACCTGGAAGATTATGCCGGTACCATTGAATGTGCAATTTTCAGAGATAGCTATTTAAAGTTTAAAAACTATATTGATGAGCCGGGCCAGGTTATTTTTGTGAGAGGAAAAGTGCAGAAAAGTTACCGTGATCCAGATAAGGCTGAACTTCGGATCAATGATATTGAATTACTAAGTGAAGTTCGATCCCGGAAAAAGTTAAAAGCCATTCTTCAGGTAAGGCTGGAAGATGTAAACAAGAAATTAATTGATGACTTGCAAACTCTGCTCAAAGAACACCCCGGAAATGATACCCTTTTCCTGCAGGTGGGTCAGGATACCATGGACGTACAGTTCCGTTCAAAGAATGGTATTGTGCAGATTGACAGCCCGGTCTTGAACATGTTGAAAAAATTTGGCGAAGTAAAACTATCTGTAACCTCATAATTTTCTTATGTTTGGTTTCAGGTTGGAACTTTGTTTCGCAAAACCTGTTATCACATTTACTCATATAAAAAAATTAATAAAAAACTATGGCAATGGAATTTACAGATGCAAACTTCAAGGAAGTTGTATTAAGCAGCGAAAAGCTCTCAGTTATTGACTTTTGGGCAGAATGGTGTGGCCCCTGCCGGATGGTAGGTCCCATCGTTGAAGAGTTGGCAAAAGATTATGACGGCAAAGTAAACGTTGGTAAAGTAAATGTTGACTTCAACCCTGAAGTAGCCATGATGTACGGCATCCGCAACATCCCTACAATTTTGTTCATTAAAAACGGGCAAGTGGTAGATAAGCAGGTGGGCGCTGTGCCAAAAAGTGTGCTTGACAATAAAGTGAAACAACACATGTAATTAATACTTTGTTAAAATTTTTAAAGCCTTCTTTCGTTTGAATGGAGGCTTTATTTTTACAACACAAAGAATTCATTTGACATCTCAACTCATTTCCATACAAGACCTCCGAAGGGTTGAAAACCTGGAATTACTTGCAAAACAGGTGGTAGAAGGTTTTATTCTTGGTTTGCATAAATCTCCTTTTCATGGTTTTTCAGTAGAATTTGCAGAACACAGGATCTATAACGCAGGTGAAGCAACCCGGCATATTGACTGGAAAGTTTTCGGGAGAACTGATAAACTCTTTACAAAAAAATACGAGGAAGAAACAAATCTGCGCTGCCAAGTGGTGTTGGATGCATCCAGCAGTATGTACTTCCCCGAAGAAGGCAAAACAAGTAAAGGGTTACATATCAATAAACTTATTTACGCTGCTATCTGCTCAAGTGCCATTATACATTTACTCAAAACACAACGGGATGCTGCCGGTTTAACAATTTTTGCTGATGATATTCTTTTACATACGAAGGCCGCAAGTAATGTTGTGCATCACAAACGTTTGCAAACCCAGCTTGAAGCTTTCATTGGAAAATCCTCAAGAAGTTTAAAAACAAATGCTGCAAAGTGCCTGCATACGATTGCAGAAAATATTCACCGCAGAAGTTTGGTTGTTATTTTTACCGACATGTTTACTCAACAAGGAAATGCTAACGACATAGAAGATTTGTTTTCAGCAATGCAACACATGAAACATAACAAACATGAAGTAATCCTTTTTCATGTTACAGACAAGAAACATGAGCTTGACTTTGAATATGAAAACCGCCCTTACATTTTTATAGATATGGAAAGCGGAGAAAAAGTAAAGGTAAAAAGCAATGAGGTAAAAGATTATTATACAAGTCAGATGGCAGAATTCATGAAAGAGCTTCAGCTTCGCTGCCATCAATACCAGATTGACCTGATTGAAGCAGATATCAACAAACCTTTCAAAGAAATTCTTCTACCCTATTTAGTGAAACGCATGAAAATGAAATAACCCTTCACATTCTGCGAACTCTTTTCGTCCTTTGCAGTTACATTTTTTATGCAATTGAATTTTTTAAAATCAGGCAGAGGCAGTCCTCTCATCATTTTACATGGTTTATATGGCATGCTTGATAATTGGAAAAGTATAGCAAAAGTTCTGGAAGAAAGTTTTACAGTTTACCTGATTGATCAGCGTAACCATGGCAAATCGCCGCATACAAACGAGCATTCTTATAAGCTCATGAGCAAAGACCTGCTGGAATTTTTCGGGCAACAAAATATTGCATCAGCTCATATTATTGGGCATTCTATGGGAGCAAAAACTGCAATGCAATTTACTTTAGATCATTCAAAAATGGTTGAAAAGCTAATAGTTGTTGATATGGGTGTGAAGAGATATTCCGGAGGACATGATGCCATTTTTGATGCTTTGTTTTCAATTGACCTGAATGAAATTCATTATAGAGCCGATGCAGAAAAAATACTACTTGATAAAATTTCCGATTTTGGAACACGGCAATTTATCCTCAAAAATCTTTCTCGGAATATTAACGGCTCATATCAGTGGAAATTTAACCTGCAAGCATTATTTAAGAATTATGAATCTGAAATTTTAGCGCCCATTCAAGCAAATCATTCTTTCAAAAAACCTACTTTGTTTATAAGAGGCGGAGATTCAGAGTATATACAGGATGGGGATTGGGAAAAAATTCAAACATTATTTCCCAACTCAAGATTAGAAACTATTGAAGGTGCAGGGCATTGGGTACATGTAGATAAACCAGTTATCTTGTTAAAACATATAAAAGAATTTTTTTAAATGAAAGCCCGGGTTAATAACCCGGGCATTCCAGAAGGGAGGATAAGTCGTTTATCTTATAATAGATACTTTTTGCGTTTCATGAAACATCCCCATTTGTATAGATACAAGGTACATTCCTGCAGGAATATTCGTAACATCAATTTCAATTACATCCCCGAGAGTACCTTCATAATAAAATTCTTCAACCACTTTTCCATTTAAATCCATGAGTTTTATAACAGCGTTATTTCCAATTTGAAACTCAACAAAGATGCTGTTAGTCGTTGGATTAGGATACAATGAAATGCCTGCAATATCATGCTCCATTACATTCTCAGCTTCTTTGCATGCTGCAGTAGTAAAATTTTGCACTGTGGAAAAAGCGGAAGTAAAATCTGTACCTGTTGTATCGCAAATGGTTCGTATTTGCCAAACATAGTTTGTATTGCAAAGCAGATTTTTAATATTTAATTTATTGCTTGTAGCGGGCACAATCTTTTTCTTCCATGCTGATGCTGTTGACTTTTTATACCA